>JBHGBF010000149.1:0-13739 GCA_041946865.1 Acidobacteriota bacterium
CGGTTCCCCCGCAATGAAGGTGAGCATCGATGATCAGGTCGGGCGTCTTGGCCTGGATGGCCGCAGCCGCTTGGGAGGTCGCCTGCCCGGTCAAGCCGGCGCCGATCGAGGAGGCGGCAACGGCCGCCCCGGCGCTTTGCTTCAGAAAGCCTCTTCTTCCCAGGTTCTTGTTCTGCGTCATGCTGGTCCCCTTCTTGATGTTTCCTGATCAGTGATTCTTGACTGAAACCAGTGAGTGGCTGTCGTGACACTGCTTACACGGGAACGCCTGCTCATTCGTGGCGCCTGGCCGGCTGGCGCAGGACGCCGGGAGGCCAGGGTGACAAGACAGGCACTTTTCCTGGATCTCGGGCGCCGGCTTGAGGCCATGATAGCCATGGCAACTAGAACAGTTAGGTGCTCTTACAGCGTCCGGCTTCCAATTCATCGCCAATCTGGCATGGAGACTGGAAACATAGCTGTTAAAAGCGGGCTGGTGGCATTCCCTGCAGAGGCCGTGAACGGTGGCTTCATTCCAGATCTTGTCCGGTTTGATAGAGTTGTCCTCCACGTCCAGGTGCTCCATGCTCTGGCCGTGGCACGCCTCACACCTGGTATCGGCCTCCCAGTGCTTGACGGCATGGGACCTCATCTCGGCGATGATCTCCATGTGACAGAAGAAGCAGGAAATACTTGTGGCCTCATCCTGGCTCCGGGCAGTCCCAATCCAGAAGGCCGAAGCCACCACAAACAAAAGGACCACCAAGAGTGCCGTCCTCATCGCCGTTTTTTGCAATCGCTCCACCTGATCGATTCTCCTTCCTGTTCCTCGTGCGGTTATCGTGCCATTCGCCGAGATGGCGGACAGGATCTGACTAGGCGTGCTTCCAGTTCGCCAGCCACCGATAATCATCTGGCAAAGCTTTTTCAAAATGCGCGGCGTAGCTTTCGAGCACCTGGTTTTCGCTTAATCGGAAATCCTTCCCAGTGCCTGCCACCTTCATGTTTTCGCGGACTTCCTCGACCGTTTCCATGCCTGGAATGACCGTGGAGATTTCCGGTCGGGACAAAATAAAGCGAAGGCTCGCCTGAGCGAGGGTCAGATTCGTCCCCCGGGTCAAATCTTCCGGGCTTCGAGACTGTTTCTCTTTTTCGGCCCTGTCGATGACAGAACGGGCTCCGCTGCCACGAATCAATTCGGCAAGACGCGGGTCGAAAATCGTCCCCTTGTTGAACGGCTTGATAACGATGATTCCAAGGTCTTTCTTCTTGGCGGCCGGGAAGAGCTCCTGGTCGGCCTTGCTGGCGAAGTAGTTATACGGGACGTAAATGATGTCGATCTCGTCGTATCGATTCACCCACTCCAGCAACAAATCCGGATCGTGCTGGCTGAAGGCCAGGAATCGCGCCTTGCCCTGCTTCTTGAAGAGTTTGAAGGCCCGGATCGCCGCCTCGCACTTCTCGGGGGACGTCTTGCGAACCACCGTGGTAAACCGCATGACATCAGCACGCGAAACCTGGAGCATCCGAAGCTGCTCATCCATGGAGGTGAGAAGGAAGTTGTAGATGTCGCCGGCCGAGCCATCCTTGTCGTTGATATCCGCCACTACCAAGACTTTGTCGCGGATTTCCGGCACCTGTGCCAGGGAGATACCCAAGGCCGTTCTCTCGTAATCGGCGTTTGTGTCGAGATAGTTGACACCGTGTTTGATGCATTCTCGCAGAACCGCGTTACGCTGGCCCTGATCTTTGGAGTTCTTGATTCTCCAGTTCGGCCCGTCGAAGTGGCCGCCCATGCCGATCTCCGACACCTTGAACTCAGTCCTGCCGAGTCGGCGATAGACCATTCCGCTAACGGCCTCCGGAGCGCAGTGAAGCAACGGCGAGTTGGCAAAGAGGCTAACGCCGGCCAATCCAGCCGAGAGTCCCTGAACGAAACCGCGTCGCGAAATTCCCGTCCTCGGCTGCACGCTAAAACTCATTTCTATCTCCTTTAAGATCCTTCTCCAGGCTTTACGTAAGCCACTCGACGATTGTGAGAGGGGCCGGTTTGCGTCAGTTTGTTGTTCCGCGGGTGGCTGACTCCGGAGATCTCCCTCAAGTTCTCCAGGGGATTGAAGTCCCGCGTAGTATCGTTGTATGTGATCCAAAAGTAAGCGAGCACATAGTCGTTCTTGAGCGACTCGACGTAGCGCGCTCTTTCCTCCCAGGCGCTCAGACAGCTGCGGGTGAGTGCCTGACTTTCCGCTTGCGGCATCTTTGCGATCCGGGCCTGGGCCTTGGTAGGCTTCATGATGTCAATCCCGGCTGCATAGAGCTTCTTGGCGCTGCGCACGGCTTCTACGGTCAGTTTGGTGTACTGGAAGCCTTTCTTGTAGAACTCGACTCTCTTCCGAATTACATCGTCATCGGCCAGCCGTTCTGCCTCATCGAGGGCCTGTCCACACTGCTGCATCAGCTCGGGAGTAAACAATTTCAGCAGCTGTGTGGTCTCAAGAGAACTGCACGTAATATCCTGGCCTTCGCGAGTCGCGTCGTCCCAAGCCTGCTGAAGCAGCTCGTGATAACGCTGAATCTCTGGCCCCGCTCCTCGAAACGCGTTTCTGTAAAAATCCCCGAGGATCTGTTTCTCGTCCAGGTCCGAATTCCAAAGCAACTTCCCGGCGACATAGTAGTTCATGCCGTTGATCGCAAATTCATCGCCTGACTGGGTCTGGTACAGGTCGTAGCCCAGGGAATGCAGGTATCTGATCGAGTCGGCGATGTGCGACATGACAAGCCGATGCATGCCGGGCCAGGAGCCATTGATGTCGTACTCATAGATCCCCTTGCGGTTGGCTGCTCTCGCCCATCCGGCTGCGATCGCCCGGTGCTGATTCCTGAACTCGGTATTGGCGTGTTTGTGGGCGCTCCAGAGGCAGTACTGCGGTACAACTTGGGGGTGCAAACGGATCTTCTCAGGGGGGTTGATGTAGCGCGAATAGGCCATTGAGAAGACCAGTTTTCCTGGATGGGTTTTCTGAATTTCCTCGGCCACCTGGTTGACGAAGGTGTAAATCCGGTCGGTAATGACGGTCCTGTGGGCCGTCTTCCTCATCTCGTCCACCTCGAGCCCCGGGCGACCGAGAACGCTGGCTGAATCGAGCGCCCGGCAACGGCTACATTCACAGAACCCTCCTCCATCGTTGACCGTGAGGTGGACTCCGTCGTAATCAGGATTCCGACTGAAGAAGTCCCTGGTCCATTTCACGGCGACCTGGACCACTTCGGGATTAGTCGTGCAGACCTGCCCGCCGTGTTTGTAGTCGTAATCCTCACCGGGAACCGCTCGTTTTCCGTTCACGAGCGCGTAGTACTCCGGGTGGGTGCTAGCGAATTTGGCCGGAGGGAAGATTTCTCCGAGGCTATGGCCGCCGTAAATCTTCAGTCCCCCCCATTTATTGCGTTTCTCCCACAACCTGACCTCTGCCTGATGCTCCTCCGTAATGCCCAGCAGGAGTTCCCTGGCATGCATTTCTGTTGGTCCGCTCGTGGCACCCCAGAGAGCGCCGCCAGGGCCGCGGTCCCGCCAGGCGAAATCCGGGTTCTCGACAATGGCCAGCGGTCCCACCGCCGGCGCAACCGTCTTCGGAACAACCTCCCCCAACTCTCCTGGCCAGTACCACCGGATCCCCAGGCGCTCGAGGAATTCGTAAACGGCAAACTGAGTCCCCTCGTCGTCGCCTCCGATCAGAGCGAGGTTTCCGTCTGTTGTCTTGATAACAAACCCGCCGGGCCGAAGGTTGGTCGTGTCCATGTCAGCGGTGTAGCGAGACGGCCCAACCCAAATCATCGTCCCGTTGATTTGGCGGTCGTCTTCGGCAATAGACACTTCTCGATCCGTGACCTTCCTGAGATAGGCCCGGAGCTCGGTGGCGGCGAATCGCACGCCTTCTCCGGCCCGCCTGGAGATGACGATAGTAGCGCCGGACAGCTCTACCTGGCGCGCTTCCCGGCAGGCGGAAGGCAGGAGCAGTAACACCCACAATGCAACGAAACAAAGGTGCTTCGTCTTGAACCACAGCCGAAACATTCCAAACTCCCTCTTCAACTGCTGACTTCTTAAAGCGTAGGTACTCAGCGGTTTCCCAATGGTTCGATTTCGACCGGGCCTTTCACATCGCCGGCTAACACCTCGCCGGCCGATTGGTGATTCCAGACGTTGTTTCTCGCTTTTATTGAAGAAGAGCTTTCGTTGACAAGCACTGGGCCGGTCGCACCTTATAGGATATTGAGGCCACGGCTCGGTTCAGAATCACCGGTCACCACGACGCGTCCTCCTCCGAGGTCCACTTTGGCAAAACCCTGGACAAGCACCCCACGCTTTCCGCCGGCTTGGACGGTATTACCCTCAAACCGGACCCGGGCATTGTCGAATATGTAAACGGAACAACCGTCGCTCGGCCGGGACTGGAAGGAGTTGTTGCGAACGATCGCCTCGACATTCCCGTAAATCCGAATGCCAAACTGCGCGTCCTCGACCGTGTTGTTCTCGAAAACGATCACCATCCCTTCCTGCCCGCCATTGAAACGGGGACCTGTCGACTTGGCCCCTCGGAACTTGCATCCCCTCACGGTGTGCCTGCCGGATTTTCCCCCCGCCCGCACCGGCTGCTGGCAGTTGACGAACTCGCAGTTCTCGACCGTCACAGACCCACCGTTATTGATCATTACCGCCTTGTCCGCAGAGGATTCGAAGTAGCAATTTCGGATGATGGTCCGGAAGGCCTCGAAACCCATTCCGCTGTTGGTCACCGCATCTTCGCAAACGACCGGGAAACGAATGTTCTCAATCACATTGTCGAAGCCCTGCTGGACATGGATGCCATCAGGGAAATGATCCAGCGTGAGGTTTCTCACCACGTTCCTGTTCCCATAGATTTCGATAAAACGGTCTTGACCCTCCTTCTGGCTGCAATCATCCGGCCCGGCATATTTGACCGTTATGTTTCGGTCTTCCCCATCGATAATCACGTCGTTTCCGACGAATTTGATCGTATCGGTGATCCGGAGGATCCCACCGCATGGCTCGAAGGTGATTCTGCCGCCCCCGGCCTGTGCCGCCTTCTGAAGCGCCTCTCGAAGCGCGCCTTCGTCGCAGGGGATGCAAAACTCGGCAGCCAGGGCGCTTGCGGTAAAGGAACAGAGAAGGGTCAAGCCGCCGCACACTAACCCTAGGAAAACAGACTGTCTGTTTCTCACAACTCCCTCACGCAACAAGAAATCTACCGTGACTCTTTTCGAGTGAAGTGCAACTCCGGGGTTCAGGACCTCGCTTTCTACCCGCCCGACTTCACAACGGCGAGGGACCCTCCTGAACCCCGTCTTGTCAAGGCGGACGACTCAGAAGGTGAGCCGGGCGCCCACCTGCATGCTTCGTCCACCGCCGCCCGATCTGATTACACCGAAGGTGGAGGCGTTGGACATATCGGTCCCCGGATCGCCCCAGTGGGGCGAATTGGTGGCATTGGTGGCATCGACCCGGAGCTGGAACTTGACATCCTCTGTGATGCTCATGTTCTTGAGCGCCGAGAGGTTGAGGTTCCAGCTCCCCGGGCCTCGCAGCCAGTCTAAATACGGTTCTGTCGGGGAAATGGTCCACTGATCCTCGAGCGGAGCGAAGGCGTCAATGTCAAAGTAAGGATTCAGCGGCCGACCTGTCTCCGGGTCCTGCTCCAGGCCAAGACGCCCACTGACCGACCCACTCTTGGTTGGATTCCGCAAAACAACGGGCCTTCCCAAGTCCTGTTCGATCTGCAGGGGCGCCCCCGACGAGGCATTGAAGTAGGCGGACACCATCCAGCCTTCCAGCAGGCGAGCCAGGAACCCCTTTGAGGCGGAGAAGTAAGTACGCCCGGGACCAAACGGAAGCTCGTAAACACTCGAGATCTTGAGCAGTTGCCTCCGATCCTGGCCCGAAACTGAGCGATAGTGGCGCGTGTTCACCCAACTGGTCGTGTTGTTGTCTATCAACTTGGACCAGGCATGGCTCACCAGGAGGGAAAAACCCTGGCTGAAACGTTTTTCGACCTTGGACTGCATCGCGTGATAGACGGCCCGGCCCGTATTGGCCCCCTCCATGGTCAGAGTCCCATATTGAGGGTAGAGCTTCCAGAACTGAGACTGCGGCTTCGTCTTCCCCTGTCCCAGCGAGGAAGTGGGATCGAAGATGCCCAGGAACGGATTCGGAACGGCTTTACTCTCCTCCGCCTTAAGGGCCAGGTACTGATCTGGCTTTTCGTTAAGATTAAAGCTCTCCAACTGCTTGAGGCTCAGCATTCCCGCGTAAGCAACCTCGAGCACAGTATCGAACGGAAGCTGGCGCTGCACGCTCAACTGCCACTGCTGGTTGTAGGGATTCACGAAGTTGGGATCAAAGAAGGTCAACGAGTCGCCGTAGCGGGCGGCCAGACCAAGTAAGGCGCCCTGTACCTCCCGCATCCCGTTCGGGAAGGGGTTGGCCAGGGTCGTGAAGGGCGTCCCACCGCTGTCCGTTGTTCCCACATAGGACGTGTTGGCGTTGAAGGTCGCGATGTTGCCGTCGAAGCTCGTTTGGTACGTGTGGGCCGAGTAGAAGAGCCCGTATCCGCCACGGATGACCGTTTTGTCGTTGTAGCTGTATGCGAAGCCGAAACGAGGGCCGGAGTTATTGCCGTCCAAATTACCGGCCGTCCGCGGGTTACCATCAACCCCGGCGAAAAGCACTCCACCCTTGAGGTCCATACCTGGGACCGTTATGGGAGAGGGCGCGTCGAAGTCGAAACCGTGGGCGATACGATTGAAACGCTCGGTATAGGGCGTCTCCAGCTCGTGGCGCAGCCCGAAGTTCAACGTGAGGTTGGGCCGAATCTTCCAATCCTCCTGAATGAACCAGGCAAAGTAGTGATTTTGAATCGAGCGTGGAGAACTGAATCCCAGTGAACCGGAAGCCGGGATCCCCAACAGCAGCGACGCCAGCGAAGTACCAGAGGTATCCGCAGTTTTGCTGACGAACGGATTGCTGCGGGTAAAAGTGTTGTTGTAGGTAAAACTTCCGGACGCGGAGGTCCCTGGGTTATTCGTGTTTTTCCTGACGTTCCGGTAGTCGACGCCCCATTTGATCGAGTGCTTTCCCTGGATCTTGTAGAACGTGGCCAGCCCGGCGCTGATGTAGGACCTTTCTTGCCGGTCCGAGGAGCCGAACTCGGCGAACCCCTCACCCAGCTGGAATCGGGGGAAACCGATGGTCGCTTGGTTCTGGAGAATCTGCGATGATAACTCGAGCGGAGCCGGGTCGAGCAGAGTCGCAGGGATCCGGCGCGGCGAAGAGCGTTGTGCAAAACCGTACCGGAAAGAGCCAACGAGCGTGGGAGAAAAGGTGTAGGTGTCATCAACAGCAACAGAATCAAATGTCCGCCATTCTGTCCCGAGATTTTCTCCCTCCGGCGTCGAGTAAGCGCCGTCAAACAGCACAGGAGACGCCGCTTCGCGGGTAAGCCGACTGAAACGCGCAAACATTTTTTGCCGGTCACTGATCACCTGGTCAACCCGCGCGCTGAACTGACTCTGATCCACGCCGACAATGCCGACCGCAGCCCAGTTATAACGACCGATCTGCGGCAGGACGTCCTGATTGGGCAGCGGATACATGTTGGCAACGACAGAGCCAGTCTTCGTAATCCGACTGGACGGGATGATGGAATTCGGAAATGCCGTTCTTTTGGCGCTCGACCCGCTGCCGGTGGTCGTCCAGGGATCGTAAATCTCCAGAATCCCCGTGCCGAGGCGATTCAGAGTCTGGGAGAAATCGCCTTTTCTCTCCAGTTCGGTCGGCACCCGCCCTTCGAAAAGGTAGTCCCGCCCCTCAGTGTCGGCTTCGTAGGAAACCAGGAAGAAGGTACGGTCCTTCCCTTTGTAAAGCCACGGAATGTCAACCGGGCCGCCGAAAACGCCCCCCCACTGGTCATATCCGACAGGTCCCTGCTCCAGGCCCAGCCGGTTGTTCGACCAGCTGTTGGCATTCAACGGCTTAAAACGTCCGTAGTAGTAAGCGCTTCCGTGATACTGATTTGTCCCTCCGCGAGTTGTGAAATTTATGGCGCCACCGGAGGAATGTCCCAAGGAAGCGTCAAACATAGTGGTATGGACTTTCATTTCCTGGACCAGGTCAATCGACGGTACGAAGAGAGTGATGCCGCCGCTCTGCGGAACCGTGTTCGGTATCCCGTCGACCATGATCTCGTTGCCGCCCCGGTCGGAACCTCCGCCCGAGATGCTGATCTCGGACTGGGAATTGGCGGTATACGTCCCAGTGTTGCCCGTGACGGCTGCCGACAGCATGACCCGGTTCATGACGTTACGGGTCAGACTGAGCGGAACATGGTCCACCAGAGTCTTCTCGATTACCTGGCCGAGGTCGGCGTTCGTGTTGTTCACCAGTGGGGCAGAACCAGCTACAGTGATGCTCTGGCTGATTTCCCCTACCGGCATCGTGATGTCGACTGTCGTGTCCGAACCGACCGACATCCGGACCCCGGTCCGCTCAACTTTCCTGAAACCCGTCAACTCGACGGTCACCCGGTACTCGCCAGGAAGTAAGAACGGAATTCGGTAATTCCCCTCGTCATTCGTTACCGTCTGGGTGGAAACGTTCGTCCCGACGTTGACCGCGATGACACTGGCGCCGGGAATCACCCCGCCAGTCTCGTCGATAACACGCCCCACCAGGCTTCCACGAAACTCCTGCGCGAAAGCCGACGAGAACACCAAGGCACAAATGACGACCGAAAGCGCGAAAACTTTCCAATGGGAAAGGTGTCGTCTCTCCAGGCAACCTGCTCGAATCGTTTCTTCACCTCCCGACTGACATGAAGACGCTGACCAATGAAGCCAACCGACTCCGATGATCAGAAGCTGTGACCAAGTGAACCTGGGATGCCATCCGGTCACGAAGTCAACTGTACGAACTCGGAGCCACAAGGCGAAGTGTCCGCGGGTAGTTTAACCGTTACCGTAACGTATCCGAACAAGCGATGTGCTTGAGACGGAGCTCTTCGGTGGTTCGTGGAGAGCTTTAACGGTTACCTTAGCGCCCTCTGAGTGGCGAATGTGCTAGGGTTGGACCTCTGCAAATCGGAGTGCACACCGGACGGAGGATTGATGACTGCTGAAGACACGCCGGAGGGAGGCAGTAGAATGATGCGTATCCGTCGAAACCATCACGTAATCTTGGGGGCATCCATCAAAGTCCGCCTGGGGCTTCGGTTTTTCGCCGGATTCATCGTGGCCGCCTTTGCCGCTGCTGCACCTGGCCAGGGCTCGGCCGCAGCGCTGAAGATTCCCCAAGAACACCCCCGCATCTTTTTCACCAAAGTGGATATCGAAAAATTCAAGACGCGGCTGAATGGACCGTATGTACCGCAGGAGGGCAATGATTCCCGGACCATCATCCGCGAGAACGCCTTCGCCTATGTGGTCTCCGGGGACAAGGAAGCGGCCGCGAAGGCCATCGAGGCGGCGCTCAAGCTGTGCACTCCCAATCTCGGCGAACGGGCCCAGGGTGGGGGTGACTGGTTCGATGACATCCTCGACATCGGTATCTGCTATGACTGGTGCTATCCGGTCCTCGGCGACGCCAAGGAGAAGCTGGGCACAACACTGATCAATTCCATGGACAAGTGGAATTACACGGCGCATATGAGCCGTGGCCCAGGGCATAACATGAGCACCGAGAACTCGCTGGCTTCCTTGGCTGCAGGACTGGCGATGTACGGCGAGGCCGCTAATGCCGAAAAATGGCTCCTGGACGCCCGCCGGGTCGTCGTTGAAGAGTGCATGGAAGGCTACCTCGACAAATTCTGCCCGGACGGCGACGACATGGAGGGGACCCAATACCACGGCGCGCGGTATCAGGGTCAAGGCATCTGGTGCTGGATCTGGTTCAAGGCCACCGGGGAAAACCTGTTCACGCCCAAGCACCCGCAGCTGATCAACGCGGTTAACTGGTGGATCTATATGCTGCAACCGTTCTTCGAGGACGGTCGTCCTTTCCACCTCAGCCAGGGAGACACCTCCAACCGCGGCATTATGCCGCGTAATGTCACCTCGGCGGCCTGCCTCTCCCTGGCGGCAAAAGATGCGTATGCCGGATGGTACGCCTCGCAGGGCGGCCTGACGGGATGGGAAGCCATTGCCTTACAGCCGGAATTGATCAAGGCGCCTGGTGAGGGTCTGCCCCTCTACAAGTTTTTCCGCCCGAATATGGCAATCATCCGAAGCGGCTGGAACATCGCCGAGGGCTCGAAGGACACACAATTCACCTTCACTTGCCGCGACTACATGCAGGGCTGGCACTGCCACCAGGACGTCAACCACTTCACTGTTTCCAGGAGGGGTGAACTGGCCATTGATTCGGGCGTCTATGCGGGCAACAGCGATCACGCACGAAACTACGAGCGCGCCACAGTAGCGCACAATTCAATCCTCGTCTATGACCCCGCGGAGCCGCTGCCTCCGGAAGTGACCGCCCGCGACGGCGGCCAGGTGTTCCGCAACAACACCGATTTCGTCAAGCGCACCGGCGCGGCCGAGCTCGGCTGGAAGACTTACGACCGCAGCGATTTTCGGACCTTCGGGGTTGGAGATGGGTACTACTACATGTGCGGCGACGGCACCAACGCTTACAACTATACCGACTTGGAGAAGGTCGAGAACTTCACACGCGAGGCGGTCTATATTGCGCAGGTCGATCCCCCGGTGATCGTGATTTTCGATCGCGTGACGGCCACGAAGCCGGCCTCCAAGAAAACCTGGCTGTTGCACACGATCCAGCAGCCTAAGATTGATGGCTCAACGGTGATCGTGAATCACCGGGAAGGCCGGCTCACCGTTCAGTCATTGCTGCCGAAGGACGCGGCGATAGTCTCCATTGGCGGCCCAGGCAAGCAATTCTGGGTGGCTGACCCCGGGCAGAACTACCCTGCCAATCGAAGGAGAACCGACGCCGACGATATGGGATGGCACGGCAACTGGCGGGTGGAAATCTCGCCGCCGAAGCGCACAACGAGCGATCAGTTTCTAACCGTCCTGTATCCGTGTGACCCTGGCTCTCCGCCGCCGGTTTCCAAGCTTATCGAAGCCCAGGATCAGGTTGGGTGCAAGATATCGGTGTCAGGCAAAACGTTCAAAGTCGTGTTCAACACCGACGGACCGGCGGGCGGAACCTTCAACGGCGCACCGTTCTCAGTCAGTGATCCTAGAGGAACCGGTCGTTGACGCGTCTTCACATAGACCTACGATGTTTTCAGAGTGATCGCCATCAGCTTCTGTTCGCCGGTACCTTTGTCAGATGCTTGGCCCCCCCATCCGCATGCCATCGATGCCGATGAGCAACGAGGTTTCGCAGTATCCGGGAGTGATGATGCGGGTACCGACGAACGCGCCAACCGGCCCTACGGCCGGCCTCCCACCGCGAACTCGCTATTTGCCCCGCCGCCTTCGGTCGGAAGGGAATCTGCGCCGGCGGCAGACCGGTCTCCGGGGAGCGCGCGTACCCGCTCCACTATTCCGCGTGAAGCTCGATCGCGTTGACGCAGGCGTAGTTCACGGTGGGTTGGAAGGTCACGATCAGTTTTCCCTGAGGGTTCGGCTTGAGGCGGCGGAACTCCTTGACCAGCGCACGGTTTTCACCTCCGGCCTCGCGGAAGATATCGAAGTCCTTCAGCAGGGTCTGCCCGTTGCATTGGACGTCGAAGATACGACTTCCAAGACCGCCTTTGCCGGGATTAGACGGCCCAAGCCAGGTTTCCGAAAAATGGAGCACTAAACGATACAAGCCTTCTGCCACGGGGAACGTATATGTGAAGTGGCCGTAACGCTCGGAGCCGTACAAGCCCGGATCGAGAGTGTTGACTGTAATGTGTGAACGGGCCACGCGGCGCCCCCCTGAGAAAACCGACATTCAACCGCCTGGTCACCAATAAAGCCGGCGTTTTCGGGCCTGAGGTGACCGGCATCACCGACCTTGTCACCGACGGGCGCCGGCTGGCTCTCTCGGACACGTGGACCCTTTCCCCCCCGGTGACGAATGAACTGAGATTCTCCTACTTCAGGCGCAGACAAAACGGCGACGAAGGGCGCCCCGCCGGCGCCCTCTACTCCCGCGCCACAGGCGATCCCGGCAGCCCGCTGGTCTTCCCGCTCAACGCCGTGCGCTGGCTGACGCCGCCGCGCCAGATCGCTGCCCTGGTGACGCACTCTTCCCACGACCGATTCTCGGCGGAGCTTTTTGCGCCCGTACGCGCGTTGAGTTCTTCTTGCCGTCCGCGGGTCTCGTGCAAAGTGATGGTAACAAGGCGCTGATTCGTTGACAGGAAAGTGCCCGGGAATGCCTCGGACGAGCATTGGGTCGGACCTGTTACGACCCTGGTCCGGACCCCTGATACCCCCATTCCGCGCGCCCAGGCTGGTGTCATCGGCCGCCCACCTGAATCCTGTTGAAGCCACTCGGGTCTGAAAATTGACGGGAGTAAACTGATGAGAGAACGATGGCCGATCGACATCGAAAGCATCCTGAAAACGAGCCTGGCAGGTATTACGTGGATGAGTCATGTATCGCATCCAAATTCTGTGTCGCTTCGGCCGCTCGCAATTTTGTAATGGTGGGCGACCACGCGGTTGTGATTCGACAGCCCGATTCAGCCGAGGAAGAAGTCGAGGTCCAGAAAGCGTTGGCTGGTTGCCCTGTAAACGCCATCGGCGATGACGGGGAGAACTGATGGTTTTCGGGATTATCGCTTCGACGCCCAAAGCCGTCCGCGTAGAGTAGGCAAAAACATAGAGGAGGCTAAAACACCTCCCACCCTTGCGGGCTATCGTAAACGGCACAAGGAATCCGCCGCATTCCACATCGGCGGTGCAGGCATGGCGGCCGCTCAACTGGCATTAAGCGATGGAAGGAAGACCATGGTGCGCAATCTGAAGGGCAAAGTGGCTTTCGTTACGGGAGGCAGTCGCGGCGTGGGAAGAGGCGTAGCTGTTGAGCTCTTAGAGGCAGGGGCCACAGTCTACATAACGGGTCGCTCGACGCGCGACATGCACTATATAGAAGATCGAGGTGCCGCTCATGCAGTGCGATCACCGGAGTGACGAACAGGTACGATCTGCGTTCGACAGGGTTGCGGCAGAACAAAGGAGGCTGGACAAACTGGTCAACAACGTGTGGGGCGGCTACGAGAACATGATTGAAAACGGTGAGTTCACCTGGCCACGCCCTTTCCGGCGGCAACCTGTATGGCGTTGGGATGCGATGTTCCAGGCGGGTGTCCGCGCCCATTACGTGGCCAGTCAATTGGCAGCCGAATTGATGGTGGCCCAGCGAAGCGGCCTGATTGTCAACATATCTTTCTGGGCAGCCCAGAAGCATATCGGGAATGTAGCCTACGGCGTGTCAAAGGCGGCGACCGATAAGATGACGGCAGATATGTCTTACGAACTAAGGGAGCACAACGTGGCGGTCGTGTCTCTGTATCCCGGATTGGTGAGGACGGAGAAGGTCATGGAGGCCGCCGAGTGGCTAGACTTGAGCAATTCAGAATCGCCCCAGTTCATTGGGCGGGCAGTCGGTGCCCTGGCCGCTGACAACAAGGTGATGGAGAAAAGCGGAAAAGTCCTGATCGCCGCAGCACTAGCCTGGATTTCCACGGAGGTCCACGGCGCAGTTTCGAACTAACATTTTCGCCCGG
>JBHGBF010000015.1:0-66542 GCA_041946865.1 Acidobacteriota bacterium
TTGTTCTGCAACGGTTTCCCAGGGTAGGCGCTCAACTGCGCGCCAACCCTGGGCTGTCTCGCCTAACGCTTCGGCGTCAAAACGTTCACACATCTGTTTATTTTCGCCAAAGTCCAGCGTTCCGAGAAGACTAAGCAAGACCCTTATTTTGGCGCTTATGCTCCGGAGCCGGCGGAAACGTCAAGTCAACAGTTGCAGTCGAATACCGAGCAGACCGAGCAGACCACCTGCGAGGACGAGCCAGGCCGAGTTGATGGCAAACCTGAATACAACAAGCGTGGCGGCGACGGTCAGAACAAGAGTGGGGATGTCGACCAGGGCCGCCCGCGTCAGCTGACAAGTGACGAAGAACATGAGCGCCAGCGAGGCGGCGTTGACCCCGTCGAGAAAAGCGCCGGCCAGCGGTGAGCGCCGGATCCGAGGGACAAGCGGGCCGCTCAGAGCTACGAAAACGAAGGCCGGAAGGAAAATGCCGATGGTTGCAACCGCAGCCCCTGCCGGACCGCCAAGGACGTACCCAATAAAGGTCGCCGTGGTAAAGACCGGGCCGGGCGTTACCTGGCCCACCGCCACGGCATCCAGCAGCTGGGTTTCTGTCAGCCAGCCCCATTGCTCGACCAGATCGGCCCTGAGGAAAACCAGCAGGACATATCCACTGCCGTAAAGAACCGAACCGACTTTCAGGAAGAACCAGAAAAGAGGCCACAGGCTAAAGCCGGCACTGACCGCGGTGGTGCCTTTCGCAACCAGGTCAAGCGTCCACCCCCCGAGGACCGAAAGCAAGGCTGGCCCTGACCTCGACCGGCAGCTTTCGGCCCATTTCTCCGCCAGGACAACCAAACCACCGCCCAACAGGAGCAGAAGCTCGTTCACTCCCAGAAACGCAAGCAATGTCGCTGCCCCGGCGACGGCCCACAAGAAACTCGTCTTGAGCGCCGTCCGGCCGAGGCCCCAGAGAGCCTGCAGCACGATCGCGATGATCACCGGCTTCACCCCGTACAAGACTCCCAGCGCTTCCGGAAGTGAGCCGTATTGGACATACGTCCAAGCAAAAGCCGTGACGATGATGGCCGCCGGCAGGATAAAGCAGACGCCTGCCACCAGAAGCCCCGGCCAGCCGGCCTGCCGGTATCCCACGTGAATAGCCATCTCGGTGGAGTTCGGGCCGGGAATCAGGTTGGTGGCGCCCAGCAGGTCGAGGAAGTCTTTGCGGGACAACCAGCGCCGGCGTCGCACGACTTCGTTGTCCATCATCGCAATGTGGGCAGCCGGTCCGCCGAAACCAATGAGGCCGAGTTTGAGAAACACCCAGGCCAATCTTCTGAGGGAGGCCCGGGATCCCGGGCCTTTCTGAAAAGTGATCGTTCTCCGGCCTTCGGTAATTGCCACGGCGGTCACCGCCCGTGAAGTCGTCCATCAATAGACCACGGCCCGGCGCCGACCACAAGGGAAAAAACGGCGCCCCGAGGAGCATGCAAAAATCCGCGCGGGCTTCGTTGCCCCAGACCGCAAAAAAGTGCCTACTTGGAGCTTGGGGTGAACTGGGCGAGCTCATAGATGCCCAGTTGCTTTTCGAGGCCGGCGACTTTATCGACCATGGTGCCGAAGCCGTCCTCTCCAAAGAGCGCATGTTCCTTTTTCTCGAATTCTTCCCCCAGCGAATCGTACTCGTTTCTGCTTACGATCTTCTTGAGGGCCGGGAACAGAACCGTGTCCTCGCGGGCTTCGTGAGGCCGGTACATGCGGACAAAGGCTTTCAGATCGCGAACGAGCTCCGCCTTTTCCTCCGGGCTGTTGAGGACAGAGGCCTTCGCCAGCCGCATGGCGGAGTCGGTCAGCCTGCGTCCCGCTCGGTGCTGGCGCTTCAGAACGGCTACAAGGTCGGTCAGCCTCCCGGCTTTCTGATAGCGCGGGAAGAGGTAGTCTTCTTCAAGTTTCTCGTGGTAGTCCTCAATGAACGCGCGAATGATGCCGGCCGCCCCGGACAGGACTGCCGGATTCAGCTCCCGATTTTGTTCCAGTCGAAAGATGGATTCGTCGTAAATCAAAAGGATTCGGTTGAGCACCCCGTGCTCGCGCATGAGATCCTCTGCCGCGGACACCTCCTCCTCGGCCTCTTCCGCCTTCACCTGCTGAGAGCGCCCGGTAAGGAAAGAGACCCCGGCCACACCGGCGATCGCGAAGAGCCGCAGAACGGTTTCTCTGCGGCGTTGCCGCAGCCGTGCGCCTCTCGAGACAATACGCAGTTGTTCTTCGGGCCTTAGGCCCCGGTCTTGTTTTTTCATCGTCTTGGCCTTTCCTACTGGGTTTTTCGTGGCTTGTTACCAGTATCGTGGACCCTGCCCGTAACTGCAAAGACCTGTGGGAGCGTTCGTTAAACCCGCCGCTTCGATCCGCGGCGCAAGAGCTGGTCCTACGGGCCGGCGCTTCCCTGGCAACGGGCCCGCCTCGGCGGCAATCAGCGCCGGCCGCCGCTTGTTTGGTGCAGGGTGGGGTAAGGACCGGCCCGCGCTTCCTTCATGACCCTTCAGTGCTGGAATTGCGGGACCGCATTACAATCAGGGAATGAGGGTGGGGCGTCTGGTCGCCAGGTACAGGGAAGCCTACGCCGGCCTTCCGCGAGCGGTCTGGATGCTGGCCGGCGTGGAGCTGGTGAACCGGGCGGGGACGATGGTGCTGTTCTTCATGACCCTCTACGCCACCCGGCAACTGGGTTTTACCCTCCCCCAGGCCGGTCAGATGGTGAGTGCCTACGGTATTGGCTCCCTGGCTGGGACCTACCTGGGGGGTCGCCTGTGCGACAGGATCGGCGCCTATCATGTACAGCGACTGAGCCTCGGCGCGAGCGGCGTTCTGCTGATCGTTCTCGGATTCCCCGACTCGTTTGCCGTCCTGCTGGTCCTGATGTTTCTCTTAGGTGCGGCGGCTGAGGCCCTCCACCCCGCCAACCTGACGGCTGTTTCTCAGCTGTGCCCGCCGGAAACGCGAACTCGGGGGTTCTCCTTGAACCGGCTGGCCGCCAACCTGGGCCTGAGTGTAGGGCCTGTGGTCGGCGGCTACCTGGCGCTGTTCAACTACAAATGGCTGTTTTGGGTGGATGGCTTGACGAGCCTGGTCGCTCTGGCCCTGTTTCACGTCTTCTTCGCCACCGAGGCCGGGCCGACAACCGCCTCTCATTCCGCGCGCCGGATTGCGTCGAGGCCACCTCTGGAAGACCATCCCTTTCTCCTGATCTGGACACTCTCCTTTCTGGTGGCCATCGTCTTTTCTCAGCTATTCGCTACCTTTCCGCTTTACATAAGGCAGGTGTACGAACTGAAGGAGAACGCCATCGGTCAGCTCATCGCGGTCAATACCGTGCAAATTGTGATTGTGGAAATGCTGATCATACACGCGCTGCGAGGGCACGATCCGGCCCGCGTGACTCGCGCGGGAGCGCTCGCGCTGTGCACGGGGTTCGCCTTGATGCCGCTCGGCCGCGGTTTTCTTTACGGCGCTTTCACAGTCGTGGTCTGGACTTTTGGGGAGATACTGACGATGCCGATGCTGGTCACCTTGGCGGCCGGACGAGCCGGGCCGTCGGCGCAGGGCAGGTACCAGGGACTCCTCAGCCTCTCGTTTGCGCTGGCCATGATCGTTGGCCCGTTGGTGGGCTCCTGGATTTACACCACGGCCGGCCCGGACACTCTCTGGTACGGATGCGGCCTGCTCGGTGTCGTTCTGGCCTGCGGCTTCACGCTTCTGACCTGGATGATGGACGCGGAGAAGGACAACAGGGGCAACTGATATGGTATCAGCCCTGTTAATCCTGTCCGACTTCGCTACCGATTGGGCGTGTTCTCGCGAAAGATCAGCGGCCGCCCCTTAACCAGCTTCCCGCCATCACACCGTTCCTCTTGATTACCGGAGGGCGCCGCCGAGCCGTTTGCGCGGGAATCCGCGCGCGGACTGTGCTCATCCGAGGGGGCAAACTATCCCCGAAACTGACCCTGAATCTGGGGATCAGGTGGGAGCAGACCCAGCCGCTGACCGAGAAGAACAACGTCTGGACCAACTTCAATCCCAACCTCACGAACACGGCCCTGGGTGTCAAAGGCGCCCTGGAGTTCGCCTCGCCCGACAAGCGAACGTTCGAAGGAGGGAAGAAGTGGACGGATTTCAGCCCGCGCTTCGGCCTGGCTTACCAGATGAGCAATAAGTCAGTGATCCGCGCCGGGTACGGTATCTTCTACAGCCCGATCGGTATTCAGTACTGGAGTGGCATTCCGCACCAGGAATATGGGGCCCACGGCTTCATCGCTACGGACAAGTTCAATTCCACCGGCAACCTGCCGGCGTTTAATTGGAACAACGGCTATCCGGGGAACCTGATTAAGCCTACAAAGGACCCCAACTACTTGACCTGGGGCATGGTGGCTATCGATGAGAACGCCCTGAGGCCCGGTTACACGCACCATTACAACGTCAGCTTCTAGCACGAGTTCACTGACAGTGACATGGTTGAGGTGACGTTCGTGGGGAATGACGCCCGCCGTTTACATGACGGTATGCTGCGCCGCAATCAGCCGACCAGGCAGCAGTGGGAGGCCGCCGACTTTGACCCGTGGGCTTGGGTTTGGGATGCGGGGAGCGCGGCCGACGCCGGCGTGCCCTATCCGTATCCGGGATTCTCCGGCATGTCGGGGTTTGCGCTCGCGCCCTTCCCGCATGTGGCTAACACGTGGGGCCTCCTCTATTACGTCGAGAGCCCCCTCGGCAGCTCTTCGTACCGGTCGTTCCAGCTCGTCTACACGCGGCGTATGAGCCACGGGTTCGCGGCGAACGTGTCTTACAACCTCTCCAAGTCCAAAGGGAATACCGACGATCTCTTTCAGGACCATTGGTGGACCGGCAATGTTCAGGACGTCTACAACCTCGATGAAGCGGCCGATACGGTGACGGCCATGGACCAGACGCATATCTTCAAAGGCCTGGTCATGCTCGAACTGCCGTTCGGAGAGGGCCGCCGGTGGTTGTCCGGCGCCAATCGGGTCGTTGACGCGATCCTCGGAGGCTGGGCGATCAGCAACATCTTCCGGTACAACACCGGCAACGCGCTGGGCATTAGTACCGGCGTGGGGTATTCGGGCTGGGACGGCCCCGTCTACGCCAACGTCACCCCGAACGCTGATTTCAGCCGGAAGTTCAATTCCAAAAATTTCGACATCGAGAACCTGAGCGGCAACACCTACTTCTCTCCCGGCGGTTTCTCGAAGCCGGATGGCTCGGCAGGCAACAGGTTAGGCAACGGCCAGATCCGTTACGACGGCCTGCGAGGGTTTGGAGGCGCCAACGAGGACATCGGGATCATGAAGAACTGGAGGGTGAGAGAAACAGCCAGGCTTCAGTTCCGGGCTGAGTTGCTCAACGCCTTTAACCGCCATGGCTTCGCCAACCCGGTAACCTCGATTGACGATGAGGACTTCGGGAAGGTGCGGTCGGTCTCCGGCAGTCCGCGGGCCGTGCAGTTCGGCCTGCGGGTCGACTGGTAAGCTTCGTCAGACGACAAGGGACGCGCCGGACCGCGGCGCGTCCCTCACCTGTCGCGCAATCCTGTCAATCCTGCCAAGGATTCGTGCCAGCTGAATAGTTTAGTTCCCGACGGAGCGTTGGCGCCTTTCCTTTTGGGACGGGTTGATCCTGGCCGCCGCCCGACAGGCGGGAGCCACGACTCTCTCGTCGGAGGACCCTCAATCCGGAACTGGACTACGGCGGCATTTCGAGCTGGTCATGGTTCTTCGCTGGCACTCGGAGGCCTGGCGGGCGGAGATGGCCGGAAATCGGAGTGGTCAAGGCCCGGACCTCTACGAGGCGCACCTCGAGAGCCTCCTTTCTTGGCCGAAAAATGCTTTCCCACACCCGGGTCATTCGGTATCCTGAGCCGACATAGAAAAAGGAGGTCGCATGGTTAGCCTGGCGATAGTCGACGGCCAGCCGGGGGCGGGAAAGACAACACTGATCTGTCGGCTGATCGAATCCAATCGATCGCGCTCGCAGCAGGTGTGCCGGATCTTGGCCAGACCGGAGTCGGAGGTTTGCGCGGAGGAGCATGGGGCCAAAGCACAGGAACAGTACCCGGAATTGCAGGCCTGGGAGCGAGCCGGGGCCCTTCTCCCGAGCGTGTCCGGTTACGATCCTCTGCAGGGCGACCTGGCTGACGTTCTGGATAGGATCGGGATTGACCCGGACACGGACGACGAGTTGATTCTCGAAGGCGACAACGATGGATCGGTGCGGCCGGATTGCGCGGTGTACGTCCTCCGGCCGCTGGCTGACGGTGAGAGCCCCGCAGTTGAAACCGAGCAGGTCGTCGCGCACATCGAGTTTCGCGACTACCTGGACGCCATTGGGATCGATGTGCCCGACGACGAGCCTATCGTCATCGAGGATCTGGAGGTCGCGGACGATGAACGAACGGAGGCGGGCGCCGGCGAACCGGGTTCGACAGCTTTTGACGAAAGCGAACTGGCGAAATTGCAGCAGTGGATCGAGCAAGGAGTGCCGGTCAAAGGCAAAGTGCTGGGTTTGCATCCCAACTGCGCGCGCTTGGACAGGGCGGGGGACGTCATTGTCATCAACATCCGTGACGCGAGCGAACTTGCTCAGGCAGAGAAGACACGTGCGCAGATTCGAGGCCTGTATACTGACTGGCACAAGCGAAACAAGCTGCGACTGCGCGGCTGGGGACCTCCGCCGGGTATCTACATCGCAAATCTGGCCGATCCGCGCGACCCGGGACTGGGCAAGGCGCTGGCGCAGCTGAAGAGAAAGCTGCGCCAGCGATAGGGGCCTTCGTCGGGGTCTGGCTTGATCGGCACTATTAGGGCCGCTACTCACGAGTCGTTGCAGTCTCTCTCCAAACCGTTCGCCAACCCGCTCAGGCCGGTCGCACCGCGCAGCTTCTTGACAGCCGGAGCGTCTTACGATGTGCTAAGATTTACCGGGGTTAGCCGCCCCGCCCGCAAGGGATGAAGCAGGCCATCCTTTTTCCGTTCGAATTTCACAGATTTGTGGCCGCATTGACTTTCTTGGCGGCCAACGTGAAGGGCCTGTCCAAGCTTCCTGCGGCAAAGCTCTTGTATTTCGCGGACAAGTACCACTTGACGCGTTACGGACGACCCGTTATCGGAGACCAGTACGTCAAGATGGAGTACGGACCGGTTCCTTCCAAGGCTTTGGACTGGATGAACGACCTGATAACTCCTTTTAGAGTAAAGGGGTACCCTCGTCCGGGACTCGACCTCCTGCAGCGCTTCTTAACAGTCGAGAAGGAGGGTGCCAGCCACCCGATCTTCAAGGCAAGGAGGGATCCTGATTAAAGCGACCCTCCAGGAATCCCAAACAAGCGGATTGTGAGCAACGATTATCACCGGATTTTTGGTAACCCCTCAGTTTTTTGTTGGGAGTGTGGCAGCAACGAGGAGAGAGGCGGGTGCTTAAGAGTTCCTGTCGCTGCGCCCGCGGCCAGGAGCATCCCAGCACCTACCTGGGAGTGAGTCTGAAGGGCGGCAAGACGGCCCAGATCACGGTGCCCGCCCGGCTGCGGGAGCGGGTGGAGGGGATGGTCCACAACTACGCCGAGTTTTGGGCCGCGCTGGAAGAGATTTCCGAAATCAACCGGGAACTCTTACGAAAACGCTTACTCGAATCTGATCCCCATGCCCAGTCTGAGTGATCCGAGAAAATCCCTTCCGGCTGACCTTGTCGGCCTGACTGAAGAGCTGTTGAAGGGGCTTGACGAGCACCTCGCCGAGGATACGGACCGGAGCGAGTTTCCCGACCTGTTGAGCTTTGAGGAATGGGCCGGGGAATTGACGCGCCGGCTGGGTCGGGAGATGATAGGGCGGTTCCTCGCGATGCGCGCGCGGCAAGCCCGGCAGACGCCTATGATGTGCCCAAAGTGCGGCCAAGCCATGCAACGTCACAAACGGTCGATCTGGAATCGACAGACCCCGTTCGGCGCGGTGCGGGTTGAGGACGACGCCTACTTCTATTGCCGTGATTGCCATACAGCGGCGCGTCCGCTTCACCCCTATCTCGGCACCGAGCGGGAGACCTGGTCGCTGCTGGTGCAGGAGGCGGCGGTCGACCTGGCCACGGATGAATCGTGTCAGAAGGCGGTCGAGAAACTGGCCCGGCACCACCCCGGGGTGGAGATGAATCGTACCACCGCGTTGCGCTTCTTGCACCATCACGGGATGCTGGCGCGGGAGTTCGTTGGCCGGAAGCTGCGACAGGCCCTGATGAAAGCGGCCGGCGAATCGCGGCGTCACCGCGGTGCGGTGGAGTTGGAGGTCGAGTATGACGGGGGCATGGTGCCGGTTGCCACCCTTCATCCGATCCCGGTTGCGCCGGGTGAAGCGGGCGAAACCACGCCGGTGCGCGGCTTGCCCAAGCGCAAGAAAGAGTGCGGCTGGGAGGAAGTCAAGGTCGGATTGGTCCAGGTTCCCGGCGAGGTCAGTCGACTCTACTCGGTGCGCCCGACCGAAGAACTGGACGAGGCTTTTGAAGACCTGTTGGCGCTGGCCTGCCTGAAAGATTGGTCCGAGCATACTCGGGTTCGCGGGATCGTCGACGGGGCGCAATACATCCGCACCCGTATGGAAGATACCTTTCATGCTTGTCAGTTCCGTTTCATTCTGGACCGGCCGCATGCCAAGCGACACCTGTGCGGCGCCGGCCAGCTGTTGGCGGAAGCCTCACTGATCGGGATTTCCGCCGAGCAATGGTCGGCGGCGGCGCTCGACCATCTGGAAAAGGGGGAAGTCCAGAAGGTGATCGATGAACTGAGGACCGCCTTCGAACGCACGGGAGACGACAGGATTCGCCGTGCGTTCGAGTATTTCGACCGCAACCAAGATGCGGTGGCGTACGCCGAGTATCGCGAAAAGGGGTGGTCAACCGCCAGCAGCGAAGTGGAGAGCTCCCACCGCCACGTGGTTCAGGTGCGTCTGAAGATACCCGGCGCCTGGTGGCATCCCGACAATGTGCCCAACATATTGGCGCTGCGAATGCTCAAGGCCAATCGTTGGTGGGACGAGTACTGGCAGCTGCAACGAGAGCTCTGGCGGCAGCGGGCACAGGGCCTCGCTGCCAAACGCCGACCCTCTGACCCAGAATTTCCCTCCTGACCTCTACTCCTTCCGTTTCGATTCAGGGAAGCTCCAACGGGTTTGCATCAGACCCGACGGAGACAACGCACTTGATCTGCTCCCCGAGCTTTCCGGGCTTTCCGACCGTGTTCATCACCTCGCGCAGCAGGTCTTCATCGCCGAGTGCCTCGACATCACGGCCGGGGAACCGTGCCCAGTACTCGGTTTTGAACTCCTCGATTTCGCGAGCAGCCATCTTCTTGAATTCCGGACTCATGGCCTCGCCCGACTCGAGTTGCTGGCTGTCGACCAGGATGGTGTTCGGCCTGACGGTCCATTTACCGTCGATAACATTGCTAAACCGGGGGAGTCTGCCGGGGACGGGGACGAGGACCGGGCCGGAAGATGTCTGCTTCTCCCAGCCGCCGATGTAGTCAAAGACGAGCTTCGACACGTTGGTGTTGTTGCACACGACGATGAACACGGGCGGAGTCAGCCCTTGTTCGCGGGCAGCCGTGTTCTTCTCCCACTGGGCGTAATACTTCTCATAGTTGCTGTAGAGGCTCTGCAGGGCGCCCTCGAGCTCGGCCGGGAGCTTCGGCTCTCCGCCGACCGCCTCGGTCCGGCGTCCCTTCCTGGGCATGTGCTCCCGGATCCTCAGCCAAAGGTCCCGGTAGGTCGGTTGCTCTCCGACCATCGAGTCGTCGGCCACCGGAACTCGGGGTACTTTCACGATGCCGCACTCGATTGCGTCAATCAGCGAGAAATCAGATACCACCCATGGGAACAGCGTGCCTTCCGAGTAACCGGAGCCGCGAAGGAAGAACGGTGCCGCCGAAAGATCGTAGACCACCTTCACGCCGATCTTGGCTTTGACCGCCTCGAGGCCACTGATCCAGATGCGAGCTTCCTCCTCACGCCTTTCCGCTTCGTTCCATTCGTCGCCGCTTAAGGCTTCCGCTTCCGCGTCGGGCTTGTGCCGATAGCAGTGGTGGGCCTCGTCGTTAATCACGATGATCCCCTTCTTGCTCGCGCCGAACTCGCGGCAGACTCTGCGAACCATCTGGTCTGGGGTTTCGGTGAACGTCACTCCGTCTCCCTTGGAAAGGATACTCTTGGTCAATTTCGCGGCGGAGACGGTCTCGCGGAGCTTGAAGGCGTGGAAATTCGTGATGATGATCTTGGCTTTGCTCAATTCGGGCAAGAGATCGGGTGGTACAACCTCAAGCTGCCGGTAGTAGTTCTGAGGGTCATTCGGAAGAAGCACGCGTAGCCGGTCCCTGATAGTGATGCCCGGGGTGACGATCAGAAACAGGTCCGAGTAACGCTTGTCCTGGGGGGGCGGCGAACTTGTTGAGCGCCTGCCAGGCTATGAGCATGGCCATCACGACCGTCTTGCCGGTTCCCGTCGCCATCTTGAAGGCGATGCGATAGAGCAAGGGGTTGGCGCTTTCGTTCGCCTTGCGCAACTCGTTTTCAACCCAGGCCTCGCCGTACTTGCCGGCTACCCGAGTACGGACACGATTGGTCAGCGGGCTTCGACGACGGCGCCCTTCTGCTCTGGCGCAGGACAATTCCAACGTAACTACCTTCGCAAGATCATCCAGGTGAGTCCGACGAGCGCGAAGACCAGGAGAAAGCCTTGAAGAAGACCGAGCCACTCCACCCGAAACCTCCGGTATATCCCGACAGGGCGAGCCGCTTGTCGAAGTCCGAGAAGACTCACCAGCAGGAGCGGTTGTCGATTCTGCTCGGTAATTCCGTTCGCTCCGCCGTCGGATGACAACTCCAACCTTTCGAGGAAGTCACGCGTCGTCGCTTCCGGCTCCGGGCGCGACAGGAGGCTGAACAAGACGAGCGCGCCGACGCCGGCCGACAGGGAAAACAGAAAGACGTTCGGATCCCAGGCGTCAAGACGCCGGTCCTGAAGGTGATAGAGGAGGAAATTCGTCGAAAAGGCGGCTGCCAGACTGGCGATGGCCCCCCAACGGTTGGCCCGCTGCCAGATCAGTCCTCCGACAATGCTGATCCCGATGTAGGTGGCCATCGTTTCGGTGAGCAGGAAGGAATAAAGAACACGATCGATCAGAAACAAGGCGTAGAGAACAGCCAGGAGAGTCACTGACAACCCGCTGACTCGCCCGACCCAGAGATAGTGACCGTCTGTGGCGCCGGTGACCAGGTACCTTCGGTAAAGACTCTGGGTGAAGAGAGCGCCCGCGTCGACCATAAACGCCGAGCAGGCGGCCATGCCGGCGGCCAGCACGCAGGCGATCAGCAAACCCAGCAGCCCAGGAAAAAGCAGGTGGCGGGCGGCAAAACCAAAGGCGTCCTCGGGATCGGCAAGGGAGTATACGCCGAAGGTTCCCTTCGCGACCAGGGCGGCCACGAGCAGACCCACGATGGTCCAGCCCACTGTGCAGAACCGCTTCACCAAATTGCCGTAGAAAAACCCGCGCCGGCAACTGATTTCGTCCCTCCCCGTCCCGACCGAAGCCATGACGTGGGGCATAGCCATAATCCCGATCAGGCCGTTGAGCGTGAGCATGACGATCGTCCAGAGGTCGATGCCTGCGGGTGTCACCACAGAGAACCGATCCGCAGGGAGCAAGGACTTCATTTCCCGCATGCCGCCGACCAGCGGCCAGCCGAGGGGGATCAGCAGGAAGGAGAGCGTGACAATCAACACCCCCTGAACCAACATGTTCCAAGCTGTGGCAACCAATCCGCCTGCGAAGCTATAGAGCACGAAGATGGCCGTCATCGCAATCACCACCTGGTTGGCGCCAACCTCGCCGCCCAGAGCCTGGTTCACGACCTTACCGGCCCCCTTCAGCAGGGTGGCGGTCGTAATCGTGAAGTAAGAGAGCGCGAAAACGGTGTATATGGCAGCCATCTGGGCGCCAAAGCGGTCCTCGACGAGTTCTGCCGTCGTGGTGCGGCGGCTCCTGCGAAAAACAGGCGCCATGATCCAGTAAAACGGAGTCGCAAAGAGGTTCTTCCATTGGTACCAAATTGCTGAGGCGCCGCTCGTATAGACAGCACCCGACACGGCTACGATCATTTCCGGGTGGGTTCCGACGCTGAGGCTTTGCCCGACCATGACCCAGGGGCTAAAACGCCGATGGCCCAGGAAGTACGCTTGGGTTCCCTTCACCTTCAGGCTGCTGAGGACACCGATCACCGCGACAATCAGGAAGTAGGCGCAAAGTACCAGCCAGTCAAGAAGGCTCATAGCGTTGTTCCATATGTGCAGCAACGGGTTTCAGAACCGGCGTCGGGGCTGGATCGGCTGCTCGCTGACAGTCCGGAATGGCTGGATTCCACACTCATACGATTGGCTGTACTCGTCTCGCTTCATTCATTCACTTTCACTGCCCGGTGGCCGGCCGACTGACCCCGCCTGCACTCGCTGGTCGCTCAGTGAACCGCGTCATGATACCGCGTTGTCGGGCCTCTTCGTCAGGATTCGAACAGGCCGTGTTCCGCGCAGGGAGTTTCCATAGGTCCAGACCCCAGCGCGAGCAGACCTGAACGAACCGTCGAATGGAGTCGAAGATACTCTCCGCTCCCCGGCCGGATCACGCCAGCGTCGGTCAGTTAGACCTCTCAGGGCTTCGAGTGTGATCGGGGCGGCTGATCCTGTTGGCCGGCGCCTCCGCGGATGCGGCATCGTGGTCTGCCCTTTGCGTGGGATCCGTTCTTGACGCTTCGCTCGAAACTCAACTTCTCCCCGACTGGTTGCAGCCGTTACTGACTTTCGCCTATATTACAGGCTGGCGAATCCGGAGCGAGGTCAAGGACCCTGGAGTGGCGCCAGGTCGATTCCCAGGCCGGTCGGGTCCAAGCTTGACCCCGCGCGGCCGAGGGAGACCCTGAGTCGACAGCAGCCCCCTGGATGCCTGCGTCGCCGATGAGGGTGAGAACGTGACGGGCACAGTACGGGTCAAGTCGGCAACCGTTCTGGCAAGTCCAAACGTGTAAGTCCTTCAAAATCAACCGCGCGCCTGTAGCTCAGTTGGATAGAGCAACGGACTTCTAATCCGTAGGTCGCCCGTTCGAGTCGGGCCAGGCGCGCCAGATAAACGTAATAACCGCAATGGTTTGCTTTGATGATTCGGGGGCGTTTTCCGGCGATTGTGCCCGTGAACTTCTGAAAGTACGCTTGGATCCGTCTGCCGCAAGCCGCAGCTCGCCACTGGCGACAACGCTCTTTGTCGCACCCGTTTGTCTACAGCTCCTGCATCTCTCGTGCTCTCCGTCGGTGCTTGACCGTCATCGCTTGAACGAAGGGGGCCGGTGTCGGCAACCAGGCGTTTCACTGAGCCTTCTGCTGCAAAGCCCGGGCACCCATGTGATTCATTTTCAGCCGGAGGACGTGGGCGGTTACAGAGATACGGTCCTGTACGTTTTCGACGCCCCAAACGCTGACCTGTTTGTGCTGGATCAGACTTTGAAGCTGTACGATGAGGCCCACAACGAACTGCCCCTTCAGTATTCGGTCAACTGGGCTAGCCCAGGAACGACGTCGGGATTATACACCGCGGCCCAACACCAGCTTGGCCAAGACTCAGTCTCTCCGAGATTAGTCGGCAGACCTCTTGTTGGTGAGCCGTAAGAGCATGGCTTCAGCGCCTCGCTTCTGACGAAGGCTTCGCGGTCCCCGTACCGTTCGATATAACCGAGGAGCCTCAGGGCATCGCGCGGCGACTTAGACAACGCCCGGGGGGCAAGGAACCGGAGACATCGGTCCCTGTAGAGTCCCGCGAGTCGGCAACTTTGCGACTCGAGCGTTATAGCGAGTGTGGAAGCGGCGCTCGGACACTACTCTTTCCTGCCCGAGACTTTCGCCGCGGCCCGCCGGATCCCGGTCACCATGTCCTGAATGTTCTGCTCAGTCAGGCGCGGGTGCATCGGGAGGTTAAGCTCCCTGCGATAGAAGAACTCCTCGGCCATCGGACACAAGTGCGCTTCGTAGCCCATCCGTTTCCAGCCGGTCAGGTCATAGGTTGGCTGGTAGTGGAGAATCCCCTGGACCCCTTCCTCCCGGTAGAGCACCCGGAGGAAATCGTCCCGACTGGCTCCCAGTTCCTCCTCCTCGATGCACAGCGTGTAGAGGTGATACACATGAAGGCAGTTCGGGTCTTCGCACACCGGCGTCAGGCCCGGGATATCCTTTATTCCAGCCGTGATGGCCCTGCCGATTTCCCGTCGTTTCTCATTCAGTGCTGGAAGCTTGCGTAACTGTACGCGCCCGACGGCCGCCTGGATCTCGTTCATGCGGTAGTTGTTGCCCCAACGGCCGTTGACATCAACGACATCGAAATGGGACGGGAGCCAGTAATCAGTCTGATTCGGCCACGACTGAATGTTCATGCAGCGCAGCTTCTCGATGCCGTCCTTGAACTCGTCTCGGTTGGTTGTAATCATGCCGCCTTCGCCGCAGGTCGACATGTTCTTCAGCGAATGAAAGCTGAAACAGCCGATATCCGCGATGCTGCCCGCTTTGCGGCCCTTGTACTCCGCTCCGGGAGTGTGCGCGCAGTCTTCCAGAACATACAGGCCGTGTTTGCGGGCGATCTCCATGATCGGGTCCATGTCGCACATCTGCCCCCCGTAGTGCACGACATAGATCGCCTTGGTCTTTCCGGTCACCTTCTTCGCGATCTCGGCCGGGTCGATGTTGAACGTCCAGGGACTGATATCCGCATACACCGGACGGCCGCCTTCTTTCACTATCACCAGCGACGTGGCGACAAAGGTGTTAGGCGTGACGATAATCTCGTCACCGGGCCCGATGCCAAACACTTGTGTCGCAACGTGCATGGCGGTGGTGCAGTTTGACACGGCAAAAGCATGCTTGACGCCGCACATCTCGGCGAACTCCTTTTGAAAGGCGGCAACCTGGGGCCCCATCGTAAGGGTGTCCTGTTCCATGGCCCTGGCAGCCGCCCTCTTCTCCTCCTCGCCGTAAATCGACCCCAGGAATGAGTAAGGGACCTTCAGAACCACACCATCGTCCGCCGCATAGCTGCTCGTTATACCGCCTTCCGATTCCGCGCTGCTATTTGTCTCAATGTCCGTTTCGTGCATAGGTCCCTCCAACTCGGGTCTTAGCCTAGTGTGTGTACAACCCCGGTCCTGGACGATTCATACGCCATCTCGACGACGCGCAGGATATGGACGCCGCGCCCGGCATCGAGGTTCGCCCTTTTCCCCGTCAGGACGGCGTGTGCAAACGCCTCGAATTCACAGGCATACGGGTTGACCCGTTCAAACGGTTCCTCGCGAAAATTCGACTCGACATCCTTCAATTGGCCGGCTTCATAGCCTTTGTTCCCTGCTTTTTCGGTGTAGACCTCCAGTTTGCCGTCACTCCCTTGTCCGATCGTCCCCTCGGCAAGGACGGCGCCTCGGCTTCCGTAAATCTCCAGCCTGGTTCGCGAGGCGGCATCGGGAACGCAAAAGAAAGTATCGACTGTGGCCTGGCACCCGGATTCGAGCTCGAGAAGAGTCGTCGCGCTGTCTTCGACCTCGTAGTCGTGAACCTGAGTGCGCGTGAGAGCGGCGACTTTGACAATCGGGCCTAGAAACATCTCCAGGAGGTCAAAGAGATGAGTGCCCATGTCTATCAGGGCACCACCTCCGCCGGATTCGAAATGCTGGCGCCAGGCATTGCGCATTGGCGGATACCAGCAGGCCAGTTGCGCCCGGGCGTATACAGGCTTGCCGATCATCCCGCTCGAGATGATCTCCTTGATGCGCCGGTGCGCTCCGTGAAACCGCATCATGTAGCCTTCCTGCAGGGCGACACCCGCCTTCTCGCAGGCTGTCACGGCTTCTTCAGCCTGGCTGGAGGTCAGGCACATCGGTTTTTCAACAAAGACATGCTTACCTGCCAGCGCCGCGCGTTTGATCTGCCCCAGGTGCAAGTGAACCGGCGTGGCAACATAAACCGCCTCCACGTCCGGCTGGGCAAAAAGCGCCTCTTCCCGGTCATGGAACGGCACCCCGTACTTCCGTCCCAGCGCGTCGGCCTTGACGAGATCCATCACAGCGGCCAACTCGCAGCTCGGAGCCTCGAGCAGACCTGCAAGGGATCTCCGGTCGGCGATGCCGCCCGCACCTATCACACCAAAACGGAGTTTTTTCATAGTGTCCTCTAGTCCCCACAAAACGCGAACGAAACGAGCGCTGGGAGTGCGCAGGCCATCCTTTTGAACATCACACGGACCTCGAACCCACTGGGCGTGGCGCTGACACCTGCGCGACCCCGCTGATCGCTGCCTGCTGACCGCTGCGCACTACCCACTACCCGGTGCCCATTACCCGCTGGCTAGCGCACCGGGTAGCGGTCAGCGGTCAGCGGGGTCGCGCTCACGGCACTCTGGGGAGGTGATCCAGACCGCCTCACCACCTCAGGCGCAGGCGGACCTGCATATTTCGGGCCGCACCCGACTCCAGACTATCGACAAGCGCGCTGATTCTCCCGACATTCGTTGGATTCGAAAGGTTAGACACCGGATTCGCGAAGTTCGGGTGGTTTAACAGGTTACGGACAGCCAGTTCGAGCATCAGCGTCAGCTCTTCGTGTATCCTGAAGTTCTTGGCGAGGCCCAGGTGAAGGGTCTTAAGCCCGGGCCCTTCCAGGACATTCCTTCCGCAGTTGCCGAACCGGCCGGCGTTTGCCGGCGGAATCGCAAACGCGGCAATGTCGAAGTATCGGTCCACGGTCCAGTCCGGCAGCTTTCCGTCAGCGACCCGATCGGGCCTGCCTCCGATGCTATTCGTGTTGGAAGGGTCCAGAGTACCGAAGGTCGGGTTAAACCAGCGTCCGCTCTGGAGGTACATCGTCCAGATAGTCTCCCAGCCGCCCAGGACATGATCCAAGTAGGACGGGACGGTTGACAGTGCGCGCCGCCCGCGTCCGACCGGGATTTGCCAGATCACGTTGCCGACGAAACGATGCTGGATCGCGTATGGCTCGCGGCCCTTCTCGGCCTGCCGGTCATACGGGTTTTGCATTACCGCCCCGGCATCCCGATACCCGCTGTCCTGGACGTCGGAGATGTTGTTGGCCCAGGTATAGCCAAAATCGAAGGACAGGCTGCTAAACCGCCTCCTCGCCTCCAGCTGCAAGGCGTCGTAATAGGCATTGCCGCCTCGATCGTTGTACAGGATACCTTTGAATGCGGGATAGGGACGGCGATTTTGAGCGAAGGGGGTAGTACTGGGCAACGGCTTGTTAATGTCGCGCCTGAGAACAAGCTGATTGCTTCGCGATCCCATATAAGAGACGCGGAAACCCGTCTGATGCCACTCCTTCTCAAGCGAAAGGTTCCACTGGTGGATCACAGGACTCAGCAGGTCTGGATTTACGGCTTCGATCACCGGCTCGGCTGTCGACGGTCCTGCCGGAGTCTGACCGAAGGGCTGCGGGAAGGAAAACGCCGCTTTGCCGGCCGTGATCTTGTTCGTGTAAATCTCATCACCCGGGGTAAACGGCCCCTTCAAGGAATTGTCGAGGATCCCCGTTCCCAGGCGATCGAAGAACATGCCGAAACCGGCACGAATAACAAAATCGTTTGACTGCGTCGGGCGGAAGGCGAAGCCGATTCGCGGCGCAAAGTTGTTCTTGTCGGCCCTCCAGAGTGACGACACCGGAAACTGCGAGCCGTCTGCCACCCGGATTCCGATCGACTTATTGAACAGGGGGCTGACCTGCGACAAAGCCTGCTGTGAGGCAAGGATCAGCTGGCCCGACGCCGGGTCGAAGTTGTACATCGTATCGCGGAGATGGCTTACCGGGGTCTCGTACTCATACCGGACGCCAAGTTGCAGCGTGAGCCGGGGACTGATTCTGAACTCGTCATTCAGAAAGAAACCCCAGTCGGTCTGGCGGCGGTAATCGGCAGGCGCTGGAAAAGTCTTCGCAGTCTGCTGAGGTATGCCCAGAAGGAAGTCCGCGTAGGCGACCTGCGTGTAGATTCCGGTGAAGCTATAGGCCCCGTAAGTCTGTGGCGGAATCAGGAAGGAGTTCGGATGCTCCCGCCTCACATCCAAACCGAACTTCCAGGTGTGGTCGCCCCGGATCCAGGTCATCGAGTCACTTAACTGGTGCATCTGCTCGGCGAGTCCCGCCTGCTCGATCTGAGTCAACTGCTGCATCCCCGTAATCGAGATAACGGGAATCCCGTAGGCGTCCGGTACGTTCTGTATCCCCTGAATGCCCATGGCCGACAGGACCTCCAGGCCGCGTTGCGGACCGTGGTACTGATTGAAGCTCCGGTGGTAACCAATGCGGAACTCGTTGATCAGCTGCCCGGAGAACGAGTGAGTGTCAGAAAAGATCGCGCTTCTCAAGTTGCGCAACTGGCTCCTGGGCCCGATCGTCGGCAGATTGCCCTCCATACGGGCGACGTTGAATTGCACCCACCCGACCCGGGCATACATGGTGTTATGGTCACTCAGCTTCTGATCAACGCGGAGATCGGCGTTGCCCGTCTTCACGGAATTGTCGAATATGATGCGGTGGTTCAGCTGCGCGAGGACCGCCGGATCTCCGTAATTGGGAAGCGGGAAGAAGCGCTCCTGGATACGCTTGGAAACCGGGTTGATCCGATCGGCTGGAATCTTCCTGTCTGGAAAAGCGACGTTCGTGAGCGGGTCCTTGATCGGCTTGAAGCTCGACGCGGAGAAGTCCCCGGCGCGCATGGCCGCTGTCGGGACATTGGCATTAACGGTTGCAAAACCCGGGTTGAAGCCGCCGTCATAGGAAAGCATGACGAAGGTCTTGTCCTTGCCGTTGTAGAGCTTCGGAATCACAAGCGGCCCGCCAAGCCAGGCGCCGAAGGTGTGATCGTGTGCCGCTGCCTTGGTCGGCGCAAAGAACGGCCTCGCATTCAGCGCGCTGTTGGTGTGGTAGTAGCGAAGACTGCCGTGAAAATCGTTGGTGCCGCTCCTGGAGATCTGCTGCAGTATGGCCGGTTGCGAGTATTCGGCGCTGTTGTTGACCGCGAGGACCTTAAACTCACTGGTTCCTTCCATGGTCATGGTGCCGGACCCCAGCGGGGAACCTGCCGACGGAGTACCGATTCCATCGACATGGATCTCCATCTGCGAACCGCGGCTGCCGGCCAGCGAGTAAACAAAAGTGGCCGTGCCAGATACGAAATTCGGTAGTGATACCAGGGCTTCCCAAGGACGGCCGCCGGTTGAGACCGGTGACTTGATGTGGAGCTCGTAATCGATTGAGTTGGAGATCGAGGGCGTCTCACTCTCAATCAGTGGAGTCGTTGATTCGACTCGCACTTCATTGGCGACCTCCCCGATCTCCATCTGGACATCTATCCGCACCGTCCGGCCCGCATCCAGGACCACTCCCGGACGGACGAAACGCCGGAACCCGGTCATCTCGGCCGAGACGGTGTAGGTACCCGCCACCAGGTTAGCGATCTCGTAAGCCCCGGTTTCGTTGGTAAGAAATTCCCGCGTCCAGTTTGTGCCCTCGTTCAGCACGACAACCGCTACACCCGGGATGACTCCTCCGGTGTTGTCGCGAACCGTCCCCACGATTCTGCCAAGATTGGTTTGGGCAAAGAGCCCGACGGACAGGAAGGTTGCCAAGACAGCTACGACCAGGACCGCTCTTCTCATCTCACACCTCCGTAGAGGTGCTGCTCCTGCCAGAGGTAGGCACGAATCTCCTCCCTCTATTCGCAGCATCCGTTCGACCTCACGCTACTGCCGGTGCGCCGTGGTGTCAAGTGAAAAACTATCAATATCGATAAAAAGTAGCGAACCAGTGATCGTTTGGGCGGATGCTAACTCCTGTTTTCGACATTAATAGTCGTGATCGCCGAGCCGCGCGTCGATCAAGGTGAGCACCCGACGAAAGAGAGGGGGCCTCGGCTGGGAGCGCAGGCGTCTCGCCCAATGCCATTTGCTTTTTTGGCCTTCGGCCAGGGAAGTCGGGGCAACCAGCCGCGGCGGTTGCCCCGACTTCCCTGGCCGAAGGCCAAAAAAGCAAATGGCATTGAGCGTCTCGCCGTAACCGCTCAGTTTTCTGCGAGCGAAGCGGCAGGCGCTTTTGGAGTTCATCCTGCCTGTCCGCCTCGGGATCACCGATGAACTTTTCCGCAGCCGGGTCAAACCGGAGGCTGCGGCCCGTCCGATAGGAGATGTTTGCCAGGTGGCACAGGGCGGCCGACAGGTGTCCTTCCTCGATTTCGGCGGTCAACAAGCCCGGCTTCCGCTGCCGCATCCCCTCGATGAAGTTGGCAAAATGGAGGTCTTCATCGGAGCCGGTGCTCGATGGCCCCGGCTCCTGCTTCTTTCCGAGGTACGTTTGATATCCGTCGCCGACCGTCATGAAGCCTTCGGAGCCGAAGAATACAACGCCAATCTCGTTGTCCGGGCCCTTACCGAATCCGGCCTCGTGATTCGAGATCCAGTGGCGGACTTCGAAAACCAGAAGCTTCTTCTCTTTGGGATATTCCAGAGTGGCCAGCTGAACATTGGGTGTTTGCTGGTCGTCCTGGAACATGAAGTGGCCACCCGATGAATGAACTTTCTCGGGCAGCCCTAGTCCCAGGCCCCATCGAGCCAGGTCCATTTGATGCGCACCCTGGTTTCCAATGTCGCCGTTTCCATAGTCCCAGTGCCAGTGCCAGTTGTAGTGGAAGCGGTTCCGGGAGAAGGGCCGGACGGGCGCGGGACCTAGCCACAAATCGTAGCGCACTCCCGGGGGCACCGGCTCCTCCGGAGACCTGCCTATCGTTTCCCGCCACTTGTAGCAGAGGCCCTTCGCCATGTACAACTCTCCGATCACTCCCTGACTGAGCTTCTCCACGGCTTCACGGGCCGCTATGCTGCTGCGGACGCCGGTGCCGTGCTGGACGATGCGGCCATATTTTCGTGCCGCCTCCACCAGCTTGCGTCCCTCCCAGAGATTGTGGGAGCAGGGCTTCTCCACGTAGACGTCTTTCCCGGATTGGCAGGCCCAGATGGAACCGAGAGCGTGCCAGTGGTTCGGGGTGGCGAACGCAACGGCGTCGACGTCTTTGCGGTCGAAAATCTCTCGCATATCGACGCACTTGTCGACCTTCGCTTTGGTGGCCGCCTCTAGGCGCTTAGCCTGCTGGCCGAGCACCTCTTCGTCCACGTCACAAAGCGCCACGACTTTGACACCGGGCAGGCGGGCAAAGCCGTCAATCAGCCGGCGGCCGCGTCCATGGAGGCCGACGACGGCCACCCGGATGGTGTCATTGGCGCCGAGTCGGGCTGAGGCCTGCGTGGTTTGGCCCAACCTGGCGCCCACTGTCAATCCTGTCGAACTTGTCACAAAAGCGCGTCGGTTCAATGTCTGCATGTCGCCTCCCTGAAAAACTAATCGTGGATTAGTTCTCTTCGGCTCTGCAACACTCCTAATCAACGTCCAATCGTTACACACCGGTTGTTGAGGTCGCCGGTGTACCCGGGCATGCCATGATTGCCATTCATGTAGCCGATCCCCGTCTGGTGGGGGTAAAGACCGGTCAGGATCGAGGCCCGCGTCGGACAACACCGACCGCAGTTGTAAAACTGCGCGACGGCTAAGCGACAAGGCCGTTGGCCTCCTCCATGTCCGCGCGCCTTTTGCGCAGCACCCTGACACTAGCTTCCCCCTCCGGTCATGTCAAGCAAAACTATCTTTTATGTCATAAACCGGAATCCTCACGGCGGAATTTGGCCTCTTTCCTAGTGGTATTGACATAAAATCGGAAGGCGTCTAGAGTAGGGCGACAGGAATGATACACTTTCATTTCGATTCCCCCAGGTAGAACCGGATGAGACACGTTTCGAGCAAGCAGGAAAGAGACAAAGCGGTCATTATGGCGGTCGTCCATCGGTTCGGGCCACTGTCCCGGGTCGATGTTCACGACTTGACCCAATTTCGCCCGACGGGCATCTCCCTGTTAGTTCGCGAGCTTCTGGACGAAGGCAGACTGCTCGAGGCAGGTCCGTCCAACAATCCGCTGGGCCGCAAACAGACGCTGCTCAGGATCAATGAAGGGTTCGGTTTTGTCGTCGGCGTGGAGTGGGACGTCTCTACGGTCATTGCGGCTGCGCTCGACCTGACGCCGCAGATCATCGCATCCGTGTCGCAACCCACCAACCTCGCCCAGGGCTCGGAGGGTCTCATCAAACAACTGCTGTCCTGTACGAGGCAAGCCATCGAACGCGCCGGCAGGCGTGGTCAGACTCCGCTTGGCATAGCCGTGGCAGACCCGGGACTGGTGGATACGGAAAAGGGCATAACGATCACCTCGTCCCAGATGGATTTCTGGAAGAACATCCCCCTGCAGGAGATTTTTGAAAAGGAGTTTAAGGTCCCGTTCCTCCTGGAGAGCAACACACGAGCCATGACGATCGCCGAGAGAATGCTGGGGTCGGGCGAAAAGAGTGACGACATGGTGTACATCGACTACCGAACCGGCGTGGGCGCCGGCGTCGTCACCGGGGGCTCTATCCTGCGCGGCTCCGGCGAATGCGCGGGGGAGTTCGGGCACACCCACGTCGTTGAGAACGGACCGGCCTGCAAGTGCGGGAGTTTCGGCTGCCTGGAGGCCATGACATCGGCTGCCGCACTGGCAAACAAGGCTCGAAAGGGCGTTTTGGAGGGCGGGACATCCGAAGTCCTGGCGCTGGCCGGCAATGCCGAAACTATCACCGGGGCTCACGTCCTGGAGGCGGCCCGGAGTGGAGATCGAATGTGCAGCTCGCTGGTCGAAGACATGGGGAATCACCTCGGTCTCGGCATCGCGAACCTGGTTAATCTGTTCAACCCGTCCATTGTCGTATTTGGCGGCCTGCTCGAATTGGCGGGTGATCACCTGCTCGAGCAGATCCACCGAATCGTGAAGAGGCAGGCGTTGCCCCACGCGACCAGGAATCTCCAGTTTCGATTCGGCAAACTGGGATCGCAGGCCGGGGTTCTGGGAGCGGGTCTGCTCGTCTTGGAGAAGCTTTTTGAGATTCCGGCGTTAAAACCCCCGAAGTTCCTGGTAAGCTCCCCGGGAAGGCGACGAGTGTCGATCCCCGGGCTGTGAGTGCCGAAGCCGGAGGGGCGCACAGAGCCGCGCAGCAGTGCAGGTGTTGAAAATGTTCACCGGTCTGCCAGCGTCGGCTGTTGCCTTGTCCGGGCCACTTCCTGTCTGAGGTCCGTAGGACTGATACGTCTATAGAAAACGGGCCGCCCGCAAGGCGAGGTCCGTAGGACTGACACGTGTTGAACCGAGCCCGAGAGTCGACGTGCCAGTCCTACGGACCTCGACTCCTGAACGGCACGATTTCTATAGACGTGTCAGTCCTAACGGACCTGACCCTTTCTTAACACCCTGTCAGCGTTGTGCGGCTCTCTAAAGCGACTTAAGCGTGCCCTTGTTGCACAGGACGGTCCCGCCTATTTCTCATACGGCACTTCGCCAGAATCGTTCGTGACGTAGCCGAAGCGCTGGACGTACTCCTCCGATGGGAGAAATTCGTCGTGAGTGTCTGCGAGCTTCTGCCTGAGGATTTCGTCCAATGACCGTCTGATTCGAGCAAAATCGGGATCCTGGCAACGGTTGACCTTCTGGTAGGGGTCTTCGACGTTGTTATAGAGCAGCCATGGCCCTTGGAGATCGCGGACGTAAGTGTGGGTGAGAGTGCGCACGCCTCGGAACTCCCGCCCGCCCTTCTTCTTCCCCCAGTCATGAAACGGGGCGTAACTCGCAATGAGGGCGTCATTCTTCTGCGCACCTCCGGCGGCTTGCAGGAGATCTTTTCCCTCCACCGAACCGGGGATCGCGATTTGGCACAGTCCCAACAAAGTCGGCATGATGTCGGGAGTGCTGAGGATGGCCTCCACCTTCCGCCGGCCTCTCCCGAAGCGCTTGGGAAAACGGAGCAGGAACGGCACCAGGATCGATTCGTCCCAGGGCCTCTGTTTCAGGGTCTGGTCCTGCGAGCCCAGCATGTCACCGTGGTCTGAGGTGAAGACCAGGATCGTGTTCTCCTCCAAGCCCTCGCGGCGCAACGTCTCGACCAACTGACCCAGACAATCGTCCAGAGCGACGATGTGGGCGTAGTAGCCGGCCAGCGCCTGCCGGACCCAGGTCTTCCACTCAGGAACGTTAGGACGAAGGCGCATGTGCTCGGGGTTAAATCGTGCCCGGTACTCGGGCGGAGCCGTATTATATGGATTGTGGGGTGGTCCCCAAGAGAGAAAAAGTGCAAAAGGTTTGCTCCGCTCACGTTTCCGGAGGAAGGTTTCAGCCTCCGACGTCTGCGCAATTGCATCGTAGCCTTTCCAGGTTTGCCGGGTTGGATCATCCGCGTAGTAGAACGAATTGTTGTACTCATGCGTGCATTCGAGGGCACGCCAGTACTTGAACCCTTGACGGTTCTCGGGAGGAATGTACGCGGAACGGCCTCGCCCGTTCAGATGCCACTTGCCGATATAGGCCGTCTCGTACCCGGCGCCGGAAAATACCTTGCCGATTGTGACGGAATCGTCCGAAAGATGCAGGTCGTTAAGAAAAATGCCGTGGGTAAGCGGGTATTGTCCTGTCATCAGGCTGGCCCGATACGGACAACATACGGGACAGTTCGAAACGGCGGCGGCAAACTGGACGCTTTCACCAGCCAGGCGATCCAGGTTGGGAGTCTGCACATTCGGATCACCTGCACGGCTCGATGCCTGAGCGCGCATCTGATCCGCGAAGACGAAGACCAGATTGGGTCGGTTCTCGGGCGCCGTGGGCCCTCCGTCAAGCGGGAAGCTGAGTGCCAAAGGCGCAACCGCGCCTGCTTGAGCGATGAACTGCCTGCGGTCAATCGGGTGACGGGGAGTGGTTGTTGTCTGTTGTGGTTCCATGATTCTCGACTTTTTCCTGTATCCAGCATCCACAAATTAGCGCGGACTTGAGCGCAGGAGCAACCAGGCGAGTCCCCAAGGGACCGAAGGAACCTCAGGGACCCCAAGGACCCATAAGCGCCAGAACAAGTGGCCGCTCGGGACGGCTTTTGCCCCCAGGGGGCGGATGTTTATAGTAGACGGCTGAAAGGCCCGGGCGCCCCAGCGGGGCGCGATGTTCTGATCATCTTGAGGAGCACCCATCCCCAATACGTATACTCAAATTGAGGGCGAGTATGCCGACTCGGTCAGAACATCGCACCCCGCCGGGGCGCCTTCCTTTCTGGCGTTGGCAAACTACAAACATCCGCCCTTACGGGCAATGGCATTCACTTAAGGGAGGGGCCGCGCTCTTTTGGAATGTGTCGGCCTGTCACCCAGGCTTCCGCCCCTTCAACGAGCTTCAGGAGGTACCCGGCCACGGGTGCCGAGTAGAGTTCTTTTCCGGGGACGGTGAGGTAGACCGGAGAGGTGTGCGCGGCCAGGGTGAAGGGCCAGGCCACAGAGCCGGGAACAATCGACAGGCAGCGGGCCGCCAGCCAGCCTGGACCGCGGATTTTCAGGCAGTCGCTCAGGCCCAGTGTCAGCTTGCCGGCGCCGTCTTCCGTCGAAGCGGCCACCCGGCCGTTGCACAGTAGCTCAACTCGATGCAACGGATAGTTGCTTCTGGCTTCAACCTTGAAAGCGACCGTTCCACCCTCGGACCCGAGAGAAATCTCGCTCCCAGGTGGCTTCCCCTCCACTTCCAGGAACAGCACCGGACCGCTGGAGCAGAAGGTGTTGCCGGATCGCACGGCCCGAACCCACTGCTCAAAGGTGAATTCCCGATCGCCCAGGTAGGCATAGGTGCGGTTTGCCCCTACCGGAGTGCCCGCGGACATCTTATCGGTCCCACCGACCGCTGGCAGGCGGTACCCGCAGTTCAGATAGCGGTACCACTCTTGAAAGGGGAATCCAAACCCGGCCCCCAGCGGCCACAACTCCACTCCGTCAATGCGGCCGGTCACGATGTCGGCCGCAATTTCACCGGGCGGGTTGGGGAAGTGTGGGGCGATTACCAGGCCCTCGCGTTGCCGGCAGGCGTCGGCCCATTCCGCGAGACTGAAGCGCACGGGATCTCCGAAATAGCTCGTGCTCGGTCCGCCGGAGGACAACGGGAAAACCGGCTCGCCTGTTCCGTTCAGCAGGCTGATGTGACCGAGCAGATGCTGCCGGTTTTCGGTGCCCAGCCGCACGAGGTGCTCCCCGTCTCTTGACACGAGAGCGCCGCCAGGCAGATCGCCCACATTGGTGAACAGGTTTCCCAGCTGGGCTGCCAGCAGGTTCACCAGGTTGACACCTTCCGCCCGGCTCTCCAGCAGGGCCGTCGAGGGAGACAGGAAGTGAACGTGAGTGTCGGCCGTCACCCACCCCTTCGATCGGAGGTCGACCCAGCGTTCGAGCGACAGATCGAGAGATCGCGCGTCGGGGCGGATCTGGAGGCGTTGCCTGACCGGCCGGTACTCGAAGCCCTTGCTGATTTCCACGCAAACCTCGCCGACCGGCAGCTCGGCCTCGAAGCTGCCATCCACGTAAGCGAACGAAGAAACGCCCACCTTAAGGTCCGCGCCATAGTCTTGAAACCACCCGGTGTTGATCTCGGCACGATGCCCGTAAGGCGGAAAGTACCGCCCTTGGCCGCTGCGAAACGCGAGCCGCGCCGGAGTCGGACGCCCCTTTTCATCCAGGATTCGGCCTCGGACCCAAACTTTCTGCCGGTCAAGGACCTCGAGCCTTCCCCCATCTTTCGCCACGCTGGAAGTCCCCGGGTCGAGGCCGGACAAATCAAACGTCCGGACAGCGCCGGTCGTGCGGTCGGTCACGGCCAGGCTGGCCGCTTCGCTCGCGGCAATCTCGAGGTAGCGGAAGCCTGTGTGGCCCGCCCGTTTGCCTTTCGACTCTCCCAGCCCCGCCCACTTCGATTCCATCCAGGAAGCGGGATCGTGAGCCGGCAGGACATACTGGCGGGCGATCACCCCCAAATCGATGTCGAGTGTCCAGCGATCAAGATCCTCGGCCGACTCATCGGGGAGGGTCAAGCGATAGGTCGAAAGGCGCTGATATCTCAGAGGGTGCTGCGCCAGCAGGCACAATGTCAGGCCGCAGATGACGACCGTGCTCTGGCTTTCGGCCGTAAGCTTGATCCCGGTTATCACTTTGTCGAACCGCGGGTTCTTGAGCGGACATAGCCACAGGATCGGGGGCCGGTACACGCTATCGTCAAAACCCATTTGCAGTCCACCCCAGTCCGTACCCCGCGCCAGCGGCGCGTCAAGCGGTTTAGGCACCGCGCCGGATCCCGGTGCGGCGGCGAAGGCAAAATGCCCCCAGGGAATGGAGGGCGTATTGATCTCGAACCTCCTTCGAATCGCAAAGGTCTCCTTCAGCCCGTCTTCATAAATCAAAGCGACAGTCGTCAGAACCTCACCCACGGACTCGAACCGGTCGGGATCCGGACTGTCGCCTCTCTCGGCAGGCCAGTCGCAGAAGTGGGCAAAACAAACGAATGCGCCCTGCCGCCCGACTGGGATCTCGACCTGGTGCTGCACACCTGGCCGATCCGCCCGGCTGATCGCCAACCAATCCCTGCGGCCCGGGCGCCGTTCGCCAAACTGAAACGGGATTCCCCGAAGGCGAACCGGGCCGACCGGAGTCAGTAACCCTTCCGAGGCCAAGCCGGCGGGGCGGTTCAAGAGATCGAAATCGAGGGAGGAGGCCGAATAATTAGCACCGAGATCGACAAGGTGGAATTTCCGCCCGTCAACCGCCGCCAAGTCGAGGCGCCCAGCGTCGTGTGCCGAGGACGAGACCGACAGGAGACCGAGGGCCGGGCCGGCCCCGATGCTGCCCAAAAAGCCGCGGCGGGTCACATCTGGAGGGAAAGGCATGTCGAATCCCCAGAAAACTCTTTTCGGTATTTCGCCAGGCAATCGTTGCGGTTTCCGCGAAACAGATAAACGCGCCCGCGAACCTTTTTCGTCTCGCCGCGGGGAAGTGGACCAACCCTGACCGCCAAATGCATGCACTTCCACGGATTATGCCCTTGAGCCGCCAGATAATCCTCCCACGCGATCCCGGTCACCCATTCGCCATCCTCCGATTCCCGGACGAGCAAGCCGCCAGAACTACCTTGGCGAGATGTCGGCCACTTAGGGCTGAAAACGAACTGTCCAAGCGGCGACAACCGGCCGATCACGACGGGCAGCAGCTCGTTTCGAAAGTGGATTTCGCGCGTTCGCAGCGCTTCCAGCCCCTTTGCGCTTAGGAAGAAGGTGCGGGTTTGTCCGTCGTCGCTGAATCGCCTGCTTCGCAGCGCTGCCGGGCCGGGATTGAAGCACGGAATGACCGCCGCGAGTGGAGGCCAGTCGTGATCAGAGCGGTTGGTGATGATCAGTCGGACAATCGCGCCGTCTTCGACGGCCTCGAAACGGAACTCGATCCCGTCTGAAGAAACAGTTGCCTCTTCCTGATTGGCGCTTATCGCTCTGCCCGGCAGGACGGCTCCATGCGTGTGCTCCCCTTTTTCGACCGCATCAAAGAGATTCCACTCGTATAACCACAGGAACATGTCGAGGCCCGGCTTCTCCCGATGATGCAAACAGACGCCCCCCGCACCCCAGACGCTCTCGTCCGAACCTGGCGGCAGTTCCCAGGTCTGAAAGACAAACGGGCTTTCCAAGTCGCCCGCTGCCAGAAAGGCGCAACGAGCAAGGAACAAGAGAAGCACCAAGCGAAAACTCTTGGCTGCCGCCCAAGGAAATTGGAGGCGTCCCCGGGGAGCGCAGGCGAGACGCCTGCGGCCCCAGGGGGTGCCTCCAATTTCCTTGGGCGGCAGCCAAAAGTTAAATGTCACTTTTGACATTAAATGCTGCGTCATTTTGGAGCGTCCAATCGCACCGTCACGCTGGTTGGGCCTCGGTAGACGGGCAAATCCACCAGCCGGTCTTTGATCTCGCCCGCCTCTTCGGTGAATACATGGAACTTGGTCGGCATGTCAGTAAAGCCGCGCCAGTCGACACGGAGCGTTTGGTTCGCGGCGTCCCAGGAAGCGGCAGTCAGGTCGCCCGTCCGTATGTTCTTGCCGTACTGGTTCAGCTGGTCGAAGCTGCAAGGGATGAGGTCGTGAAACTTGCGAAGATTGCTCATTACGCCTTCAAACGCGCGGTCCAGTTGACCGGCGCCCCCCTCCAGCAGCCCGATATTCAGCTCGTGAGTGAAAAAGAAGGCGGGCCCCATGCTGTCCAGCGCCAGCCTCAGCATGTCGGTCCCGTCAATCACCAGCCCCTCAACCTTCCGGCTCTCTTCGTAACCGGGCGCACGCGACGGCCTGAGCCAGTCGGCCTTGATCGAGCTGACGTGGCTCGTCGTGCAGAAGATTGACGGGTCTTTTTCAACCCAATCCATGATCATCCCGGACCGGTACGCGAAGTTGCCGTCTCCGTACGACGTGAAAGAGATATCGAAATAGCCGGCTCGCTGGTAGAGTTCATAGGGCCAGAAGTGGTACTCGCTGCCATTAGGCAGTGTGGCGGGGCTGATCGCGTCAAACACCACGCCCATCGCTCTGAGATAAGGAAGAACATTGGTGGCCATTGGGACGTAGTGCGCGGTGGCGGTCCGCGCATGCTGAATCCGGTGCTTGCCGTAGAAGGCCTCCAGTTCCTCGAAATTCCGTTTCAGCACATCGTCGCTGAACGGCCTGCCCCGATTGAAGTCGTTGAAGTCAAAATCCCAGAAAAAGAAACCGGTAAAGCCGGTGCGCCGCCTGGCATGGATAAACGCCTCGGCTTTTCCCTTTCGCGTGTATTCCCCGAGCTTGCCGGCGGCGCCCGGCGGTGTGTCGTCCATCATGAAGGCGATGTGCGGGACAATACCGTGCTTGTTGATCGTGTCGACATAGGCGAAATCCATGTCGAGGCCGACACAATCGTCAATTCGCATGCTGACCTGCGGAATGTTGCCCTGAAACACGAACGGCTTGCGTGCCGCCCAGACGAGCGAACGCCACACGATGTCGTCCAACCCGTTGTAAAAGCCGAGGACGTTCGGATCAAGCCAGCGGTAAGTGGTCCATTGCACAATGCGTCCCTGGCCGTGAGCTCCGGAGATCACCAGGGGATTCGAGCCGATCTTCACCAGGACTTTGGCGTGGCCGCCTAGACCGGATACGCCCGGGACCTGGAACTTGACGCGTCGCGCCGGAACTGTCTTCAGAGCCGGACGGTCGGCCTTGTATGCGGTAATGAAGTGGCGCACGTCGGCAGGTTCAATGGTCACCGCCTCGTCCACGGTCAGCGGTTCTCCGTGCCGGAGCGCTAGCAATTCACTGCCGATATGGCGTCCGATTTTGGGAAACAAGGCCGTGTCGAACAGGAAGAGGCCCCCGCCCGCATGTACATATCCGGCGATTCGCTCAAGCTCTCTGTCGCTGAGCGGCTCGAGACTGCCGTCATGCCCCGCGACCAGGAGCGCCGCCTGTTCCCACCCCTCGGGCAGTTTGCCTTGCGCAGTATCCACGACCGTGTAAGGCAGATCAAAAAAATCCAGGTAAAGCTTCAAAAAACGGTCAAAATCGCCTCTAGCGACAGAGCTCGAGTTGACGAGAATGACGGCGCCGGCATTCCGCTCCTCTGTCGAGCGAGCGGCCAGGGCGAGACTTGACACGAAGAGTGCACCAGCAACGAGGAACAGCGTTCGATTCATCTCACGCCTCCCAGGGCTCTGTGGGCTTGCGCTCGGCCGCAGCCCTCTGTTCGGAACCAGAAATACTCCCGCTAACCGAAGTACGTCAATCGAAAGTTGCAAAAGTGTCGTTAATATCCCTCGGTTTCGTCTTTCGCGTGGATTTTTTCTACTAACATTGCTATTAATACTTCCGGAATGAGAAACCGATTCGTGTCGTTTCTCTTGGCCACAGTGGCCGGTTGCATGGCAGCCGGCTGCCTAGCCGCCTCGGCCCGCGCCCAGCCTCAGACGAGCCCCTACCGTTATCACCAGGACTTCACCGTCACCGAGACTGCGGGAGTTCCTCGGTCCGGACAACCAGTCCTCTTCAGGCTTAAGACAACGGTAGACAGCCCGGAACTGGGGACCTTTATGCTCTGGGACCGGACCAATCGGCGCCAGGTGCCTGCCCAGCTGACAGTCCGGGCGGACACAGGTGCCGAGCTCCTTTTCGTGGCGAATCAGCCAGCTCACAGGACGGTCGATTATCGACTTTACTACGGAGGTCCGAAATCTGATCCTGTCAAGTCGGAGAGAATCAAGGTCTGCGGCGAGGACTTGGCCTGGCAGGTAGAAAACGAGCACTTTGTGGTCGACTTCAGCAGGAACCCGGGAACCGGGCGCAGCGGACAGATCAACCGGATCTTTGTCAAGCGGCCGGGCCTCTGGTTGTCGCGCGAACGGGATCAGTCGACCCTCCACCTGTCACCCAACGGCGCCGGTCGCCAGCACTACCTTCCGGTCAACCGGTGGGACCCGCCTGAAAGGTGGACTTGGACCACGGGGCCGGTCAGCTTCCGGCTGGAACGCTCCGGCCCCATGCCCCGGCTGCCCGAGTTGCGGGCCCAGATCATGTACGAGGTCTTCGCCGACTCCCGGTTGATCCTCGTAGAAGAGAAGGTCGAAGCCCGGAACGCTGTTGACCTGACGCTTCTTCGGCTTGGCGAATTCACGTTTGCGCCCGACCCCAAGACTCCTTTCACGAACCTGATCTGGGGGAATGCCGGCCGAGCTTTCGAAGCCGGCCGGAATGAGAAGCCGGATCTGCCGGTGGATGTCGCCTGGCTCGGTTTTGTATGCCGACCGGGCGACTACGGCTTCGTTTCCGTGCTGGACCAACTCGAGACGTCCGGACCGACCGGCGGCCCGGCGCCGCTAATGAATCCAGTCGCGCGTTTCTCCGGAAACCCCGCCCACTATTTCTGGCGGGCCTTCATCACGAATGATTCCGGGGAGCAGGGACCGGCGCTCTCAGTCGCTGCCGGAACCCGCTATCGTCTGAAGCACTGGTTGTACTGGCTTGAGCCAGGCGATCCCGATCCGCTGAAAGCGCTCTGTGATGTGTGGAAGGCGATAAAGAACCCCTTGCAGGCGGCGGAGGGTCCTGCGAGATCCAACAGAGCCGCAAGCGGAGCGTTTTCCGCGAAGCGCGCCGGATCCGTGCCGACGGTAAGACCGCAGGGTAGTAATAATCCAAAACCGACGCGCGTGCGTCCGCTGACGCCCGCAAAAGACGCTGCGCTTGCGGCTCTGTTGGATCTGGAAGCCCGCTCGGGCGTGGACAAAACCCTCCGGGCACTTCATTGGCTTGGCCGCGACTTTTCGTTTCTCTTCCCCGGCGAGGATGGTGCGAAACTCAGAGCCGTAGCTCGTGAGCTGGAACTGGCAGCAAACCTGCTTGGCCAACCAAGAATCCAGGAGCTGCTTGGCAAGGCGGAGAACGTCCTGAAGAGGTACAAGTTCGCCAGGCCGATCGATCTGTCCGGCGTCGGTCACGCCGTCTCACAAACAGTCGAAGTGAACCTGGGCTGTGGCCCCAGCCCGGTCGTTCTCGAGATCAACTCTCCCGGCTTCGCGACCGACATCACATCCCGAGAGGTGACGCTAGCACCGGCATCCAGTCAAACCCAGCTAATCGATCTCGAACCGGCCGGGCGGATTTGGCTCGTCCTTCGCGTTTCCGGCCGGCCAGAAGGTGGAGAAAGCAGACGGCTCCGACTGGCAGTGGGTGGGGAGGCGGCGGTCGTGTTGCTTCGCTCCAATCAAACGCCGTTGTCGACGACCCGGGTTCTCTTCAATGACGCCGCCACAAATCGAAAAATACCGGTGGCAGTGCGACTCTACGACGGCAGTGGGCGGCTCATCCTGCCTCCAGGTGCCCTGGATTTTCGAAAGCTGGGGTATCTCTCGAGGAGGGGCGTCCGGTGCACTACGCCGACTGGAGCTCAGCCAGTGTGCGGTCCCTGGACCCACATTTCGGCTCTTCGTTTTTCCGGAGCCGCCCGATCCCTGATTCGGCCTGTTTCTATGTCAATGGAGAGCTGACGGTCCGGGTGCCGCCCGGAACTTACAGGTTGACGGCCACCCGCGGACTCGAGTACAAGCCCTCAGTACTCGTCATGAGCATTTTGCCCGGGCACTCCTTTCGGAGCAGCGTCAGAATGGATCGTTGGACAGATATGAGGGCACTCGGCTGGTACTCCGGGGACGGTCATGTGCACGCCGAAAGAGCCACGCGGGAGATCAACGGTTTGGTTGCCACCTGGGCAGCCGCAGAAGACCTGGACTTGTGCAATGTCCTCATGATGGGGGACGAGGAACGAACCTATTACCGGCAGTACGCATTTGGATCGACTGGCCGGTACTTCAACCGAGAGACGGCGCTGGCGGCGGGGCAAGAAGAGCCGCGGACCGCGGATCTGGGCCACACTCTCCACCTGAACACCGAGTCCCCAGTCCGTTTTCCAGATCGATATGCCGACTACCCGGACGTCTTCCTGGCGACCCGGAGCCAGGGAGCGCTCACTGGCTTGGCGCATGTGGGACGCCGGCACTGGTCGTTTCACGCGGAGCGCGGCCTCGCACTGCTGGCGCCCCTCGGGCTGGTCGATTTTGCCGAGATCGGGCAGATGGGCTATATAGGCGTGCAACGTTGGTTCGATTTTCTGAATCTCGGCTTTCGCCTGACCGCCATGGCCGGTAGCGACGTCCCGTGGGGAGGGACAGTGGGCAACACCAGGGTGTACGCGTATACCGGATTGCCCTTCTCACCCGAAGCCTGGCTGGAGGCAGTCCGGCAGGGCCGGACTTTCGTGACGACCGGTCCGATGCTGCAGTTCGGCGTCGACAAGGGGCTTTCGGGATCGCTGCTGCGATTAGATCGAGGCCAGAGGATCCAGGTGTCAGCCCGAACCTGGGGCTGGGGACCGCATGTGCCGCAGATGCTCGAGGTCATCGTATCAGGAGAGACGATGAACAGGGCCACGAGGCAAGAAGGCCAGGACTCTGTGACGGTCGACGTCGAATTTCCGGCCGACCGCAGTCTCTGGGTGACTGCGCTCGTTCGGACTGCACCGGCTGACGCAACCAGTTCTCCTGAGTTTTTTGAAGGTGCCGTCGCAACTCCGGTTTATGTTGAAGTGGCGGGAGAACGCTGGACGAATCGTGGTTCGGCGGCAAAGCTCGCGGCCGAACGATTGAGTGATCTGGTCGCCATCGAGGAAGCTCTGGGCGAGAATCGCACGGAGTCGATGCGTGAAGCGATACAAAAAGCGCGGCCGTTACTATAAGAATCTTGCAGGGGGAAGGCGTGGTAAGCCGATTCCAGTTTGGAGTGCGGCGTCGCCGCCAGCTGCACGCCTAATTAAGAACCGCCCTTGGCCCGGGATTGATGCAGGAGGAAACTTGATGTCCGAATCGAACTACACGATTACACAGCACTTCATACCTGGCCCTGCCTTCCGAGCCATGCTCTTCTTCCTTCGCGCTGCGGTCGGTTGGCACCTTCTGTACGAGGGCCTGGGCAAGATGTTCACTCCCCACTGGTCGTCTGTCAGCTACTTGAAGGAATCCTACTGGATCTTCGGCTCGATCTTCCGATGGCTGGCCTCAAGCCCTTCCCGCCTGGCCGTCGTCGATTTTCTGAACGAATGGGGACTGACGCTCCTGGGTCTCGCCCTCCTGGTCGGGTGCTTTACCCGCACGGCCGCGATGCTCGGCGCCGTCCTGCTCGGCCTCTATTATCTGGCCCAGCCTCCATTGATCGGCTTCGAATCAAGTCTGGCCGAAGGCAGCTATCTTCTCGTCAACAAGAACCTCATCGAGATCCTGGTTCTGGGCCTGTTTGTGTTGGTTCCGTCCGGAAGTCTCTGGGGAATTGACCGGCTTCTGCGGCGTCTGCGGGCGGCCATAAAAGGGACCGGCGTGGCGCAAGGCGCTCCTCAACTTGCTCTCGATGAGAGCCATCCGGTGCGCCTCTCACCCCGATCGCTTCTGGAGCGCCGTGAATTGGTCAAATCCCTCGCGGCCCTGCCCCTTCTTGGCGTTTTCGTATTGCAGGTGCTCAAGAAGAGAAGCTACGAAGAGGAGCAACTGAAGCGATTTCGAGGAGTGGATGCCGTCACGTCGCCAACCCGGAAGATCCTCCGTTTCGCGGACCTGAAGGACCTGAAGGGGCAGGTCCCGAAAGGCTACATCGGCAACCAGGAGCTGAGCCGCCTGATCTGCGGCGGCAACCTGGTCGCCGGCTTTGCCCACGCGCGCGACCTGATTTACGTTTCACCGCTCCTGAAGACCTACTTCACCGACGACAAGGTAATAGAAACCTTGCGGTTATGCGAAGCGAGCGGGATAGATACCGCGATACTGCGAACCGACGAGAACACCATTCGGATCCTCGACAAGTACTGGAAAAGAGGGGGAACCATCAAGTGGTTGGCGCAGGTCTACCCGAAGCAGGGGGATCTGACCGGAAACGCGCAGAAGGCGATCGACCACGGTGCGATCGGCGCGCTCGTCCAGGGCGGAATTGCCGACAAGTTCATCATGGACAATCATTGGGACTGGCTTGAGAAGGCGGTGGCGCATATCAAGAGGAACCGTGTGCTGGCCGGTGTGGCCGCGCACTCTCTGCAGGTCCCGATCATTTGCGAGCGTAACGGGCTCGATCTGGACTTCTACATGAAGACGCTCCACAACGATGACTACTGGTCGGCACACCCGCGCGAAAACCGGCCCGAGTTCTCGATCATCGGTGAGGCCCAGCGCGACCACAACCAGTACCACGACAACATGTGGTGCCTGGACCCCGGAGAGACCGTCGCTTTCATGGCAACTGTAAAGAAGCCGTGGATCGCGTACAAGATCCTGGCTGCCGGGGCCATCCCGCCCAAGGACGGGTTCAGGTACGCCTTCGAGAACGGGGCCGACTTTGCCTGTGTCGGCATGTTTGATTTTCAGGTGGTGGAGAACGCGAATATTGCTGTCGAAGTGCTTTCTCCAACACTAAAGCGGAGCCGCGCCTGGTTCGCCTAAGCGAGCCGGTCGCCCAGAAAAGGACATGAAGCGAATCCTGATGGCGGTTCTCACGACCCTCATGGTTGTTGGCTTCGTTTTCGGCGACGGGGACGCGCTTGAGATCTTCCCGATACCTCAACAGATGGAGCCGCGGAACACGCGGCTGGCGATCAATTCGAGTGTCGAGATTCTGGTCCCGGAAGCGACGAAAGAACACGACCTTTTTCTGACTCGAATTCTCGCCGCTGATCTGACCGATCGCTTCCGAGCGCCAATCACGGTGCGAGCGGCCGCCCAGCTGCCCGAAAAGGGCTCCTTTATCCTCCTCGGCTCGGTTGATAATCCCCTCGTCAGGCGAATGTTGCAGCGCCTCGGTCTGACCGGAACAAGCGCAGCGGAGGGGTACGTGCTCAGCACGGACCAGCAAGTCGCCCTCGTTGCCGGCCGCGACGACGCGGGGGCCTTTTACGGGCTCCAGTCGCTGCGTCAGCTGATCCGGCGCGACGCAGGAGGAACATATGTCCCCGGAGTCCGGATCGTCGACTTTCCTCACAAGCCCTTCCGCGGCGTCAAATTGTTCCTCCCGGGTCGTGACCATATCCCTTTCTTCAAGAGGTTCGTAAGCGATTTCATGGCGCTCCACAAATACAACAAGCTGGTCCTGGAGATGAACGCGGGGATGAGGATCGAGCGACACCCGGAGTTGAATGAAGGCTGGATCGAGCTGGCCCGCAATCTCAACGATACGCGGCGGGATCGACCGCTCGGCCCTGGCGCCCAGTACCAGAACTCGGTTCATCACGATACCGCGGACGGAGGAGTGCTGGAACAGGAAGAGGTGGCGGACATTGTTCGATACGCCGAGCAGCATCATATCGAGGTCATACCCGAAATTCCGTCACTGACACACAGCTATTACCTTCTGACCCGGCACCGCGAGCTGGCCGAAGTCCAGGCAGCCGAGTGGCCCGACACCTACTGCCCACTGAATCCGGACAGTTACACACTCTTGTTCGATGTGATGGATGAGTACATCAAGGTGATGCGCCCTCAGATGGTCCATATCGGACATGACGAGTGGCGGATGCCGGTGGACGTCTGTCCCAGGTGCAAGGACAAAGACAAAGGGGAGCTATTCCTGGCGGACGCCCTCAAAATATACGAATACCTGAAGAGCAAGGGCATTAAGACGGCACTGTGGGGAGACCACCTCGTCGAGGCGGTTCGAGGGAGCAGCCCGGTGCCTAAGACGAGCCCAACCGGATACAAATACCAGATCCCGGAGGCTCTTTCACCCGAGCAGATCAAACGATTCCCCAAAGACATTCTGGTGTTCAATTGGTTCTGGGATGATAGATCCGGCCCGGGAACGGAGGGCTGGGGCCGGAGTAATGATCTGGAGGTGCAGCAGATGGGGTTTCAACAGGTTTACGGAAACCTGACCCGAAACTTCCCCGACTGGTCGGGCAGAAGCAGCCAGCCCAGCGTCCTCGGCGGCGCACCGTCGTGCTGGGCTGCGAGCACGGAGTTCAGCATCGGTAAAGATCGCCTCTTCGAGTTCCTCGGTTGCGCCAACATGCTCTGGTCAAGACGCCTGCTCACGCCGGCGGAGCTTTCCGGTACCGTTTCTGCCCGCATGCCGGCGGTCCGTCGCAATCTGAGCGGTCGCCCCCTGCCGAGCGACGATGATAACGAGATTGCACCACTGAGTATCACAAAGCTCTTCAATCTCGCGTCCAATCAACCGGCATTGGGAATCAATCTTAGCGGGCTAAAGATCGGCACGGTAGTGTCGGGAAACAAGGAATTCAAACTGGAAGCACCTCCCGCCCCAGGCCTTCAGCCGGTGCTTTTGGCCCACCGCAGCGCAAACGATGATGCTGCCGCAATAGCGATAAATGAGGACGCAAACAGCATCTTGTTCCTTCACGCCAGCGCGAAACCCGCTTCCAACGACTGGGTCGATCGGTACGTCTATAATCCGGAAGACACCGCAGACCTGCTCGGATGGTATGAGGTGGTCTATGAGGACTTACTGGTTCTCACTGTGCCCCTTCGATACAGGGTCAACATTCTCGAGTGGAACTGGGACCAGGCCAAGAGCCCGGGCAACTATTGCTACGAGGCTGATCTGGTCAGGTGCGGGAAAGAGGAAGGAAACCCGGTTACGTTCTTTGCCTTCGAATGGCCGAATCCGAGGCCCGGAAAAGCAATCAAGGAAGTCCGGTTGGGGATGGCCGGACAATTTCGAAACACCAGGAACGAGGTGACTGCCGAGAACGGTGTCCTGTTGGCAGCGATCAGTGTCGTGAAGAGGAAACCGACACCTCTAACCCTTCCTCCAGCCTCGCTGAGAAGGCAGGACGACCTGCCTTCGAATAAGTGAGTCCGAGAGACCCGCTCCCGCGAGGAAATGCGTTCGGAACTCCTTCTTGGAGGACTTCGCGCATAAACCGGTTGTATAACTGCGGGAGCGTTTTGCGCGGCCTACCCCGGGTGGCAGGCCAGCAGTATCCCAACACTGAAAGGGTCGCGCATTTTGCTCGATACCAACCCTTCCAGGGTTGAAGAGCTGCGGCCCTGTTACCCCGGGGTATTCCGCGCAAAACGCCGCCTACCCTGGGCTCTGCTACGTAACCCCTTCGGGGTAAAAAAACTTCGCAGCCCCTTATTTCAGCGCTTATGCCCGTCCGGGGTTGATCCCTGATTCGATCTGACCCGTAGGCTGCGCAGAAAGCGCTTGCCTACGGCTATTCACATTTGTCCCCTTCGGGGCCGGTTGCGGCTGTATTGCCGGCCTGCAGTATGCGGATTGGAGTCCCGACGTTCGTGATGGCTGACTGTCCCTACGAGACCGGCATCCTGTACTGGGGGATCTTCAGAAGCTCGCCGTCCTTCAGCGCCGACTGATGGGCGACAATGCCCGCCACGGTCATGTTGAGCGCCCAGGCGACGTCGACCAGGGGCTTACGATTCTCCAGTATGGCCGTCACGAATTCGTTCATCAGGTAGCCGTGGGAGCCTCCGTGCCCGCCCAGGTCGACCGTTGGCGGAAGGGGGGGACGCTTGAGCGACGGGAGGTTCTTCTCCAGCCCTTCGTACTTCCCGTAGTATGTGCCCTTCTGGCCCCGGATCCGGCCCATCTCGCCGCCCAGCCCCGGCGTGTCCCAGCTGACTGCCATGCGCGCGCTGCCGCCCTCGCTCGTCCGGAAGAGAGCGATCTCGGTTCCGAACGGGTTTTGGTACCTGTTGCCGGACGGCTTCAGGTGGTCGATATGGCTCGGCATCGCCATGCAGGAGACTTCGGTGAAACTGCCTCCACCGACTCCCACGTGGTAGGCGTTAGAGTGGGTCGGATACCATTGCGGCGGCAGACCGATCCTCCATCCCTTGAACGAGTCAATCGGCTCCGGCATGTAGTGGTAGTATTCGCCCTCCGCGTAGACGAGCTTCCCCAGCCCGCCCGCCTTGTAGATCTCACGCATACCATGGAGATCCTCGTGGAAGCAGGAGGTTTCGAACATCATGTACTTCAACCCAGTCGTCTTCACCGCCTCGTACAGCCGGTCTGCGTCCTCGAGTGACCCGAAGACTGCCGGTACTGCGCTGCAGACGTGTTTCCCGCTCTTCAGGGCCAGAATCGCGTGCTGGGCGTGGCTTGGGGCATCGGTAGCCACGAAAACCGCCTCGATCTTCGGATCTTTCACCAGTTCTTCGAGAGAGGGGTAGGTCTTGGAGCACTTTACGACTTTCGCCAGCTCGGCGCAACGGTCCGGTATGAGATCGCTTACCGCCGCGATCTCCACGTTCGGATGGTCCTGGAAGCTGAAGGCTGCGGCGAACTTGCAGACCCCATAGCCGACAAGCCCCACCCGGATCTTGCGATCCGAAACAGCCTTCCAGCCTTCCGACGCACTCGCGTCGCGAGCGGCCTTCTCAAACCCCTGGATCGGCTTCTCCTGGGACTGCGCCGCTGCGGACAGCACAAAGCCGCCAGCCAAGCCAGCCTTCATGAACGAACGACGGTTGGTCCACTTCTGCATGTTCGATTCTCCTTTGTCGCCGAAAAATATCACAAGCGCCAAGGGGGCATCAACCCTCTTCATGAAAACAGTTTCATTCATTCTTATGCGCGCCTCTCAGCCTTGCCTGGAGGTCATACAGGCAGTATCCTTGTAACTGTTTTCAGCCGCGTGTCGCCCGGAGTCCTCGCTTTTGCGCATGAAGGGAAGGCAGGGCGCGGAGAACGCGGAGGGAGAAGCAAGTCATGCTTCGAGTCCCGGGGGATTTGTCCCGGCGTTGCTTTCTCGTGTCCCTGGCCACTGCCCGGGCTCTTGGCTCGGCGCGGGCGCCGGGCCGACCCTTTGTCCTGGCGGACGACTTCCGATCACAGAATCCGGCTTGGAAGGCGGTTTCGGGGCAGTGGACCTGGCGAGGCGGACGCCTGGAGCAGGGCGAGGTCAAACGAACAATGGCCATCCTGGAGCTCGCACGGGATGTCCCACAGCGTATAGATGTATCGGTTCGTCTGCGCTTGGAAGACGGCGTCACTTTCCGCTCGGCCGGCCTCCTGTTCGGCTACCAGGACCCTGACAATTACTGGGGCGTCTACGTGACGAGCGTGTCACAGGCGACGGAGCCTTTCGGGCCGAAGATGCAGGTTTTCCGGCGGGAGGCGGGCAAAGACCGTTATCCGCCCTGGGGCTGTGGCTCCTGCCCGGTCGCCTCGAGGCGAGCCTGGACGGGGTCAAACGCCTCGAGTCCGTGGTGGAGGACCTGCCGGGCAAACGCTTGGCGCTGTTCACCTTCGACGCCCATGCCACCTTCGATGACCTGGAGATTCGGGAGATCGTGGAGAGTTTGCCACCGCCGGGCGTCCTTCGGTGACGAAACGTTGGTGACTCCACCACAGACCTAACCGAGCCGTAACGTTTTGCAGCTACAGGCCCACTGCCGGACAACCTTGTCAGCTGATCGGGCCGAGATGCCGGCGTGTGTCGTCTATCGCCTTCTGCATCAGCCGGATCGTCTTGAGTGTCTTCGGGCTCGCCTTGCCCTCGGCCTGCTTAGCCTGCTGTTCGATACTCGACAGGCGATCGAGGATTTCCTTCTTCTTGCCTGCGTCCGAATTTTGGGGCGCTGCGGCCAGCATTGCCTCGCGCAAGTCCCACAAGGCCTGCCCGAGCTCCTTGGGCGCCTCCACTCCGAAGAAGCGGCGTTGGACCCGGTCCAGCATCTGATCGACGGTCAGCGGCGCATCCCAGTTCGCCTCCCTGAGAACGAAGTGGGTGACGATTTGCGGAATGACGTTCGTGGGATAGGGAATCTGCCTGTAGAAATCGCCGCTGGCCCCCGGCTCGAACGCGGTGATCAGGCCGTACCATCCCTCGGCTGAGGCCCGGGCAGCGTCTTCGACGAGCTGGTTCAAGGGTTTGTTGTAGTACTGCTGCCAGCGCATCGCCCGGGGAGTGAAGTATGCGGCTGGCAGGTCTTTTCCGTAGTCGCTCGGGAACGTCCAGCTGTTGCGCGCCTCCATCCACTCGAACCGGGGATCCCGCATCTGCCTGATCACCGAGTAGTAGGCCGGGTCTTTCCGGTGCTCGTCGTACCCGATCGTGTAACAGAAGCGGGCCTTCGGGTGGCGGGTCCAGATGCTTGCGGCGATCTCCTGAAGGAGCGAGAGCTGCGCCTGGCCAAAGTAAGTGCTCCCCGCCTCGTCGACGACCCGGGAGCAGCGCTCGCACGCGCAACCGCCCCACTCGTCGGCCGACTCGATAAAGACGCCGTCCGCTTCAGACAGGGCGTCGAACATCTCCGTGTAGTATTCGATCAAGGCGTTCCGGGACTTGGGGTGGGAAGGACAAAGGGAGTACTTCCCCTCGTAGCCGGCGCCCGGCGCTCGGGTCTTCGTCGTTCCCGGCTCCTGGTTGGTGAGGAATCGGGTCCCCACCCAGCCGCCCAGCGCGCCGCCGATGTAGAACATCAGCCCGCGTTCGCGGGCGGACCGAATCAGGCGTTGCTGGTCTTCGACGGTCCCGATCCGGCTTTTCTCGGTCGTGTCATAGGTGTCGTCCTTCACTTTGTACGTCTGCGGATACTTCTTGCTCGGGAAGTGGCCCGAGAGCCAAAAGTAGACGCGGTCGAAACCATCGCGGGCAAAGCTGTCGAAGCAGGTTTCCCAGTCAGCCGGGGTATATTCGGCCTCGTTCCCCCAGATTGTGAGCAGATAGATCGGGCGGCCACCGCTCTGAGGCGAGCGGAGCACCGTTCGGGCATCCAGCTGCAGGTTCTCTTTTGGACCGTCCAAGAGGAAGTCCCGCACGTACTGGGCGCCGTTGAAGACGCCGCGGTTGGTCCTGCCCACAACAAAAAAGGCGACTCGGCCGTCGAATTCGCCGGGCTGGCAGGCAAAGCCCCCTTCGCCGAGCAGTTGGGCTTGGTCGAACGGCTGCCGACTAGTCCTTGCAGGCAGATTCAGGGCGGCGCCGGCCTCGGCCAGCACCAGGACGGAGCCCGACGGGAGAGAGGCGCGCGCGGATTTCCAGTCGATGACTCTGATGGCGGCGCCCGTCCAACCTTGGATGACTGACCGCAGATTCTCCGCGGCGCTCGTCGTCAGCCAGTCACTCTTCTGCGTGGCGAGAAGGATCGAGGCCCTGGCCTGCCCGTCGCGGACGATTTCCAGACCGCTCGCCCTAAGCGCGGCTTCCCCCAGAGCGAAGGGAACCAGGAAAGCGAGGACCACACGCAAGTTAGTCTTTTTCATCTTCCTTACCTCAATGACAACTGCTGAAGGCAGAAGGACAGCGTGTCCGATACACGAACAACCCCGGCGCTCACTTCACTCCCGCCCGACGCGCCCAGAGATCTTCGGCGGTCATTTCTCCTTTCAGGTTGCGCTCGAATTTCTCGCGGATTCCGGCCGCCTGTTGCAGGATCCGGCGGCCCTTTTCCCGCCGGTCCTCAGGGAGACTGTCGATTCCACTGACGCCTGAGGATAACACCTGGTCGTGAAACCGCAGATCCTCGAGCAAGGTCGGGACGTTGTCCATGAAAAAGGGCTTTAGCCCCCGGTAGTAGACGTCTGGCTGCAGCCCGGCCAGACCTTCGTCTTCGACCATCTCGGCGTGAATGGCGCCTAGCGTGGCCATTGCCTGCTCCATGCCTTTGCGCGGGTCCTTACATGCCGGATCGTACGCCCGGATATGGAGGTTCGTGAAATTGTAGAGGATTTCCACCAGCTGCTGGGCGGCCCGGGCGTAATAGGACAGTGCGAGGTATCTCGGCAGGAGCTCCTTGTAATCTGCGCCCTGGAACTCTTTCCGATGCAGTTTCAGGAACCGAACCATTTCAGCGCTCTTCGCCACGGCCGCCTGTTTCTCAGCGCGCATCTGGCTGATCGGGATGGCCCGCTCACGGCAGGCGGCGCTGAAAGGATGCGCGTACAGGGGTGTCCCGGGCGGTTGAAAATATTCGATCAGCTGGCCCCAGTCGGGTCGCATCAACCAGTTCAGGTCCTTCGGGAAGCCGTACTGAAACCAGAACGTTGCGTTCCGGTTGTCGAAGTAGAAGACCTGGTTGATCACTTCCTGCGTGGAGCGCAGCAGCTGTGAGGCGGAAGCGGCCGCCTCCGGTCCGAACCGTCGGCGCAGCCAGCGGTCCCAGATGGCATCGACCGGCTCCTTCGGATTCCACAGCAGCCGGCTGAGCAGTTCCATGTTGATACCACCGCCGAGGCTGTTGATCGGCGAATAGTGCGGCCGGTAGATGTACCACATAGCCCCACCTCCCCGCAGGCCGGCGTTCACACCGCCCATGGTGTGTCGCACGACGAAGTGATCCAGGATGTTCGGCAGCCACGGAAAGTCCTGCATCATCTCCATGTGGATGTCGTGGTCGCACATCCCGTCGCCGGCCTGTTTCACGCGCTCAAACGGGTAGCTGGGGAATTTGTCTGAGAAGACCTGCTCGTACTCGGTGCTCTCCGCCCGCAGCCGCAACCCGCCCGGTCGGCTGCGTGCGATGTCGATCAACGTGGAGACGAACACGGGGCCGCTGCCGTGCAGATCCCAGTAGCATCTTTTCCCGTACCGCGCGCACACCTCTTCCACCGTCTCGACCATTCGCCGCGTCCAGGCCTTGCGATCCTCCGGGCTGCCCTTCGACGCGACATGGCCGATGTTGAAGGCCGACATCTCGTCGGAAGTAGCGGTGATGCCGGCGAGGCCCGGATAGCGGTCGAAAAGCTCCTCGAGCTGATCCCTGATGAAATCGTAAACGGCCGGCGAGCTCCAGTCGGGCGCCTTACCGTCGGGAAACAGCTCCGGGAAGTCCGCAGGGAAGTTTTTCGCGCTATCGAAGTAGTGTCCGCCCAACTGGTCCACCCGAACGTAACTCAGGATCTGAAATTTCAACGAAAGGTCGATCCCGTAGGCCTTTGCCTGCTCGAGCAGGCGCGGAAAGGACTTGCTAACGTGGATGAAGTCGGGCGCCTTCTCGATCATCTCCTTGATTTTCGGATGCTTTCGGTACGTGATCGGAAGCGTCAGGTAGGTCCCAAACCAGGCCCGGCTGTCCGGCCCAACCCGGTCGGGCTGGTGGTACGCGCTGTAGAGCAGCAGAGCATTCATGCGCCAGCGCGGCATGTGACGCAGCAGGCGCAGGTAGAAATCATGGTCGTTGGAGCAGGCGACAATCTGCCGGTAGGTTGAGTAGGGGGCTTCCCTGACCTGCAATCCGTCGATCGGCTCGCTGTATCGGATGCGGTCGGCCAGGTCGTAGGCAGCATACACGGCGCTGCGAAGATCCTGTCCGACAGCCTCCACCGCTGTGGCGCCTCCTTCCTTGCGCGAGCTGATCGTGTAACTCTCCGGGCCCAGGGCGGTCTGTCCCACGCCGAGCCGGACGGTGAGAGGAGAGTCCTCGCGCCCGGAGAGTTCCACCCGTTCGTCGACCGCCTGCAGAAGATGCTTTTCGAGCGCCTGGGCCGTTTGCTTGAGCTCGGGCGGAAGCTCGACGCGAACCTGGCGGCTGGGAGGCGCCGAATAAGTCGCGAGCATCGAAATCGCGCAGATGAGAATCAGGATCTGGAGTTGAAGTCTCCCCCTGTTCATACCGTGCCTCCGTTTCAATTCCCGGTCTCGAGCTTTTCGGGCTGGACAAACCGGTGCTTGACGGCCGACCGTACCGCGGCAAAACAGGCGGCGGCGGTGTTGTAGCCGCTCACGTGATCATTAGCGGGCCTTCGGTCCAGCCGAACGTCGTCGATAAAGGAGTCGATGCACAGATTCCAAGGTTCGGCAATGCCTCCCTGCACGTTGTCAGGGATCCAAGAGCCCGGCAGCTGGATGCAGTCCCCCTCGTGCCCGGGGTCGCAGAAGCGGGGAATCGAATCGAACCAGACGCGGTTGTTATCCAGTGTCCCTTTTGTCCCGAACAGCCGCAGGGTGAACGTGAAGGGGGTGATCGGGCCCAGGAACATGAGCAGACGCGCCAGCGCTCCGGACTCGAAACGCAGGATGATCGCCGCGATATCCTCGGTTTCCAGCGCGATCTTGCGCGGCATGCGCACGTCCTTGAAACAGCCGACCTCGGCCACCTCCCCGCAGTAGTAGCGCAACAGGTCGACGCTGTGCCCGGCGCCTGCATGGATCAGGGAGCCGGCGACGCTCTCCTTCCCCAGCCATTCCCAGATGTCCCAGTCCCCGGGGATGTAATGCACGTAGTCTGATTCGGCGAACACGATCTCGCCCAGTTTCCCTTCCCCTTGCAGCTGCTTTGCATACTGGTAGAGAGGATTGAAGCGCCGATGGTAACCCATCGCGCACTTCACACCGGCCCGGGAAATCGCCTGCGCCACCCTGCGGCAGTCCCCCACGTTGATCGCCATCGGCTTCTCAAGATAGATGTGTTTGCCGGCTTCGGCGGCCGCTACAGCTTGCTCCGCGTGCAACGCGTTGGGTGACGCCACGATGACGGCGTCGATGTCAGGGTCCTGCAGCAGCTGCTGGTAGTCGCCCGATACCCTGGCGGAGAGTCCGCATTCCCGGACAAACGCAGCCGCCTTTTCAGGCCTGGTGTCGGCGACGGCCACCAACTCCGCCCCTGAATTCCTGGCCACATTGGCCCCGTGATGTGAGCCTATCCAGCCGGCTCCTATCAGTCCGAACTTCACCTTGCGCGTGGCAGTTTCCATCGTCATGGCGAGGGTGCCCTCCCGGTGACAACGTTACCCCAGCGGACCGCGAAACGCTTTTCGTTCTTTTCGAAATGCTTTTGCTTATTTTTGGCTCAGTGCGAGCGGTCGATAAGATTCGTTGGTGGCAGAGCAGGCCCGGTACTGAGAAGGGGAGCAGCCGACGAGCTTCCGGAAGACGCGGTTGAAGTGGGAGATGTTGTTGAAACCCACGGAGCAGGCAATTTCGGTAATCGAATGCTCCGTGGTTCGGAGCAACTTGGCGCTCTCGGCGATGCGAACCTGCTGGAGGTACTCCGAGAAGCAGGCGGTGGTTGTTTGTCGGAACACGTGGCTGAAATACGCCGGTGAGAGGTAGGCCCGTCGGGCCACGTCACCCAAACGTAACGGTTCCCGAAAATGGACCCGGATGTACTCCTTGGCCCTGTCGATCTCGACGCGCTCGCCCGGAGCGGCGGCGTTCAGCCGACTGCCGACCTCACAGAAGTAGTTGCTGAAGAAAGACAGCAACTTCAGCGTCTGATCCAGCTTCTCCGGGGTCAGGAAGAGTGTCTGGAAGTAAAGGGGGCGCAGCGCCTCCGGGTCCAGGCCCAGGGCGTCGAGACGGCGTAAGAGCGCCTGGAAGCCCTCGTCGGATGGCGGGTGGCTCAGCACCTGCCCACCGTTGATCGTCGCCATGTGAACGCCTTCGACAAAGACCGGGACCACGAGGTCGACGAGCCCGGCGTGGCATTCGTACGCGAAACCTGTCTCCCGCTTCGAGGCTTGCTCGAGATGGCGCAGGTCGCAGGCGTCGCAGGCCCTCTTGCCTTCGGCCGTGGCCTGGATTGCCGCGCAGAGCGGGTTGTCCTGGGGCGGACTAACCGGGAACTTGCACTGTTTTGGGTTGGACGCGTTCACCAGGCAGATTCGGACTCCCGTGAGCGCGGAAACGATCGCGCAGAAGTCCTGAAATACAGTGGAGTTCGCCAGGTCTTCGAAATCGGTTTGAAGTTTCAAGACTGCCCCCGGGAACCTCCCCGGAAGAATACCAGACTGCTTTCGTCTTGAGAAGTGTAACCGGTTTCAGCGGGCAGCGATCAGCGGGCAGCGGTCCGCTGACCGCTGATGCTCGCCGTGGGCAAGCGTTGGGGACGCCACGGTAACTTCTGATCGCTGCCCGCTGATCGCTGCCCGCCGCCCGCTGATAGCTGATGGCTCACTGGAGCTTGACTGTCTTCGTCTTCCCGTTCCAGGCTACCGTTTTGCCGTTCACACTGACCGAGGCCAGACCGGGGACCGGCGGGACATGGAGGATCACACTCGCCGGCGCCTGGCGGAACTTGGGCGTCCAGTTCAGCTTGAGGACCTTGCCACTCGGGTCTAGTCCGGCGACGAGCATAACCGGGCCGTATTCGGTCGGCATGTTTTCAAACCTTGCCTCCCGTTCCGATGTCAGCCACGCGAGGGGGACGAGCCGGAGCAGGTGGAGCTCGTTTTCGCTGATCTGGTCGTCGATGACCGCGTTACGCGCCAGGAGTATGGTCGGCAGCCAGTGAGTGGCCGCCATGACTCCACCGCGGGTCTCGCAGACGGAGAACGTCTGGCGGGAGTATGCGCCGGCCAGTAGCGAGTACATCCCCTCCAGGTACCGCTCCCGGTCGCCGAGCTGCCAGGAGTGGAAGATGTTCCAGCTGTAGCAAGGTTCGCAGCTCGACATTTCATAGTAAAGCGTCGGCACCTGCCAGCAGTCGGATTCCGGCCTGAACATCCGGGCGGGCGGACCTTCGCGGAACCAGGCGAGGGAGGAGGCCATGAGGTCGTCGGTCGCCGCAAAAAGCCCGGCGAAGACGAGGAACATCGGCCCGGTGTCCAGGTGGAATCCGTGCCTGAGCTGCCAGTCGGTCATCCCCTGCATGCCGGAAGGTACCTGATAATGGGCCTGACCCCGGCTGTCCTTCCACATCGGCATCGTCAGCGTCTTCTCCCGCAGAGCCTTCTGGAAAACCACCTTGTACTCGGCCGCATCGCGCTCGAACTCCGCCGCTCTTGGGTGTCCCGTCATCTTCAGCAGGCGAATTGCCGCCGCGTAGCCTCGATAGACCCAGCCGTCATTCCAGATTCCCTGAAGGGCAACCTTCTGGTCCGTCGCCACCGCCGGCGGCATGACCCCCTGGACCCCAGGGTGATCCTTGGAGCTCCGGAAGTCCTTGACGAATTCGCAGGCCTTGAGGATCGTCGGAAGGTACTCGTTCCTGAACGCAGGGTCTCGCGTCAGCAGCGCGTGTTCAGAGATCACCCAAAGCAGGGCCCCGTGATCGCTCAGCCAGTCGATCGAGGTGAGGGTCTTCGGGCTGCTCAGGTAGCCTGGGTGAAGCTTGTAGCTCGGACCCGGCGCCACGATCGTCCCCTGGCGATCCTTGAACACCTTCAGGTACTTTTCCAGCGTGCGGTGATGCCCTAAGAGATCCAGCGAGGCCATGGTCATCGCGGTGGGCGTGGGCCAGAGGCCGTGTCCGTAGACCCAACCGCCGGTCAGCAGCGAGTAGTCGCCCGTATTCGGATCGCGCTCGGCGATGACTTCGGTGAACTGCAGGTTTCGTTTGAAAGCTTCGGTAATGTAACCCTCGGGCACGTCGAAGTTCGCTGCCGTCGGCAGGCTGTTGGACCAGTAACGGTTGGCTTCGGCCAGGGCGCCTTCGAACCCGAGGCTCATCTCGGGCTGCAGTATCGAATCCGGGACCGGCAGGAACGGAAGCAACAGGTCCACGCGCGTGCCGACCGCGCTGCTCATCATCACGTAAAGCGTGAAATCGCCATCGGCCGGAAACTTTTCGACGGCGCTCACTTCACAGTTCTGGTTCGGGAGGATGACGAGCCGGTTCGTGTCTCCGCGGTCAAGGACGGTAAACCCTTTCGCCGGGTCGTACTTGTCTGGCGTCACTCTCAGCGCGCCCTTGTATTGGCTTTCTACGGTCTTGACTCCGAGCAGGGTCTTCTTCGACATGGACGAGGGGACCATGTACGGGTTGTTGATCTTGACCGCGAACCCCACCTTGTCCCGCAGGGGAAGACCTTCCGCGCGATCCGCAATGGAAAGGCGCACCCAGGCGAACAGCGGCTCTTCGCCCGTCTTGATATCCGCGCCTCCCGGAACGTGCGCGAACACCTCTTCACGGAAGATGAACCCATCTCGTGCCCAATCGCTGCGCAAAACTGGCGCGGTAGACGGTCCCCAGCTTTGAATCACCAGGTTATCGTCCGGCCCGGCGGCCAGAAACCACTTGTCTTTGACCTCGACCGCCGGGACCACAAACACCTGCACCGGCGGGAAGCCCTGCGAACGGTCTTTGTGTCGGGACATGACCGCCGAAATCGTCCCGTCAAACCAGACGTTGAAGCGGTAGATGTGGTCCTTCCAGCCTACCGCAGTCCAGATGTTCTCCATGTCCCGCCACCAGGAGGTCGCGGTCTGAAGGTTCGGTTCCTGCCCGACGCCGGCCAGGCAGAGGGCACAGACCTGGATTGCGAGCAGGACGAAGGCTGCCGTTCTCGAAGACATCCTCGGTTTCATGACTTGGCTCCTCAGGCAAAGGCGATCGAAACTCGCCAGCGTCACGTTAGTCCAAGCCGGGTATCGAACGCTTTTCGTCCTTTTCGAAAAGCCTTTGCGTATTTTGGGGACCCGCAAGAGATTCCAAAAAAGCGCAAAGAGGATTCAAAAGCCGGGCAAAGCGGGGGGCCGATCGATTGACTACCTTGGAGACGTCGAGGGGGAATGCCAATATGAGTCAGGATTATCATCTGATCGACCTCAATTACGGAGCACGGCAGCTGCGGAAACTGGGAGATCTGGAGCTGAAGTACCTTGCGGAAGTCATGCAAGGGGAAACGCTCAGCAACTACATCAGCGAGCAGAGCATGACACGCCGCTTCGAGGACGCCTTTGCCAAGAAGGTCGGCTCACGCAAGGCGATGGCCAAAAACGCGGCCATGTCAGGTCTTTGCGAGGCCGTGAGCGTTTCGGGCGCGGGGCCCGGGTTCGAGGTCCTCTGCGACCCGATCGTGCACTTCGGCGGACTGGCCAGCACCTTCTTCAACGCGGTCCCGCGTTTCGTCGACGTCAAGCGTGACACTTACAACATGGATCCCGAGTCCCTTCTGGCCAACATAACTCCGCTAAGCAGGGCGGTGATCGTGACCCATCTGTGGGGACAGAGCGCCGAAATCGACACGATTGCCGAGATCTGCCGGGAGAAGGGATTGTTCCTGATCGAGGACTGTGCCCACGGGATCAACGCGCGCTGGAATGGCCAGCACGTCGGCACCTTCGGTGACCTCGGCGTGTTCAGCTTCCAGGAATTCAAGCAACTCTCGACCGACGACGGCGGCATGACCGTGACGAACGACGAGGCGCTTTTCGACAAGATGCGAACGGCCTGGTGGTTCTCGGGCGAGTCGCCACGCTTCGTCTACATCAATTACCGGATGAACGAGGTTACTGCCGCCGTAGGCTTGGCGCAGCTTGAGAAGGTCGATGACATCGTGGGTTCGTACAACCAGACCCTGGCGATCCTGAACGAGGCGATCTCGGGGTGCGAGTGGCTGAAGCCCCGAACGGTTCTGCCGCAGGCGGAGATGGCTGGTTACTGGTGGAGCTGCACCTGGGAGGGGGACAAGCACGGCCTGTCTTACGACAAGTTCAAGCAGCTGGACCAGGAGCTGAAAATCGGACTGCGCTTCGGGTTCAACCACTTCCCGGCACAGGAGTTTCCGTTCTTCCGCGATTCGACCGCTTACCGCACACACCCCGATTGCCCGGTGCGCTGTCCGCTCTGCACCGCGAAGAGCAACTATCGGTATACCTGGGACCTGACCCCTGTATGCCAGGATCTGATGCCGCGCCTCGTGACCGTGAACCTGATCTTTCTGTCCATTCCAGCGGCCCAACAGATGGCGGAACGCATCCGCGCCGCCATCCGCAAGATGGAGAATTGAGCAGCGTGACGGAAGGAGAGAGCCACAGACTCGATGGGAGTGACAGGCCTGCCTTGAACCGGCGGGAATTTGTCGCGACGGCCGTGGCAGTGCCGGCAGCATTCGTTTTCCAGCCAGGCGAGGCTGACCGGACCCCGAATGTGGAGTGCCTTCTTTACCCGGCGCTCCCCGACGGCGTGGCCTCCCTGGCGAAAAGCCCTTGGACGGCGAAACTCGGGGCCGAGGAGGCCGTTCTGGAGAATGCCTTCGCACGTTTCCGCATTGCCCTGGCTTCGGGCCTGTTGCTGTCGGTCCTCAACAAGATCACCGGCGAGGAGTTCGCCTTTTCGGACGAGCTGGGTCTCGATATGCGCGACGCCCAAGGGGGAGTCAGCCATTTCCCGCCGGATGGTCCGGCTCTCGCCCTCCGGCCGGCTCATGAAGCCAGCGACAGCGGAGGCATCCAGCTGACGTTGACGGGCGCCATTGGAGACGGCGTCGTCCGAGTCTCCTACCGGGGCGCCCCCGGCGCGTTCTGGCTCGAGCGGCGCTTGGTCCTCGAGCCCGGGGTGAGGGGCGTTCGGCTCGAACGCGTGCTGTACGGGCGCTTTTCCGCCTCGCCGGGGCAGACGAAGGTCCTCGAGCTCGGGAAATTCGACCGCCCCCGACTGCTGTCCGGCGCCAAGGGAGGGGTGTTCGGCGGCGTCGGCTGGTGGTTCTACCAGACGAGTGCGGACGGAACCTACGAAAACCGGGAGATGGGCCTCGCCGTCAACGAGCGATTTGAATCGGAGCCGTGGTACGTAGGGGTCTTCAGACGGGAAGAGGGAGAACCGTATCCAGGCTGGCTCTGGTACCGGTCGTTCCTGCAGCTGCAGAAGTCCGCCGAGGACCGCCAGGAGACATGGTGCTACTGGAATGCCGGTTGGGGACAGTGGGGCATTGATGTCGACGATCCGAGCGCGGAGAAATACATCGACCTCGCGCGCCGGCTCGGGATCAGCTCGATCGCCTTTGGGAGCGGGGGATCGGGAAAAGGTGTCCCGGCTTACGTCGAGTTGATGAAGGTTTCGGAGGCTGCGAAGGCGAATGCCGCTTCGCTCAAGCGAGCGAACATCGAGTTCGGATTTCTCGAGCACGGCGGCCTGGGGGAGAGGTGGCAGGATGACAAAGTCGTGGAGGAGAAGCTCAAGGTGCTGGAGGAATACGCCGCCCTGGGCATCCGAGCCATGCACTTCGACTTTTTCAGCACGGCCGACAGCTATCGCGCTCATCGGAACGTGGAGCGCTACTTTCGGACCAGCCGCCGACTGCTCGACTACACAGAGTGTCACCTGGGGATGGCTACGTACGGCCCCCAGTTCCAACGGCTGGTGCTGCTGAACCACCCGACCGACCTGCACGGCTTCAACATTGCTCATTTCTCCTCGGACTGGGCCACGTTCCTGGGTTTCCGGGAAAGCCGGCGGGAATGGCAGAAGCGGTACGATTACCTGATGCCCGAATACGGGCTCTACTACTACCTGACCCACTACTCGAATTGGGGCCACCCCCGGCTCTACCGGGATCCCGAGTCGCAGCAGTTCCTGTACGGTCCGCACGCGTATTGCGGCATCGCCTACAACTTCCACGATTTCTTCGGTTTCCAGATGTCGATCGCCGCAGCCTCGGCCTTCACTTTGTTCTTCGTGCTCGGGCACCTCGAACTGACCATGCCCGAGCCCGAGCTGGCTTTCGCCCGAGAATACCTCCAGTGGACGAAGAAGAATGCCTGGGTCCTGCGCCGTAGCCGGGTCTGTATGGAGTCCGATGACTTCGCGGTGGTAAGCAAGGTCCAGGACGGGAATGGACCGGTCTTCCTCGTGAACTACGGGCCAGGGGCCAGGCGCGTGCGGATTGGGCTCGAGAACATTCAGACTCCGAAGAGCATCCGGCTCGTTTTCCCCGAGCGCCGGCTGCTGTCCCTCTCCTCGCGGAAGCTGGAACTGACGGTACCGGGTGGGAGTGTGGCTATCCTCGACCTGAACGACAGCCTAACCGGCCCCCCACCGGCAGCCTCTCCCGGCGCCGCCATCGAACCTTCGGCAGTCCGCCGCCGGGACGCCTCCGTGGAGGTCCGCTTCGATGTGCCGAGGCTGGACCGCGGCGCGTCCAGACAGGCTCTGCCTGCCCGGCTTCTAAGCCTCGACGATCTCGGGCTTTCGGCCTCCGGCATTCTCAGCGAAGAGGAAGAGAAGCAGGCGGGTGCGACCGTGAAGTGGATCGGCCGAGGCCGGTTACCAGCCCGGTTCAGGGAGGTCTTTGGATTCGATCGAGGGACCGCGCCGACCGAAAGGTTTGTTCCGTGGGCGTTTGCGGACCGGCTCTGGCTGGTTTATCGTCCCCCGGTCCCAATCCCCTTCGCTGCGACTGTCCCGAAGCTGGTAGTAAACGGCAGGGGCGGCCAGTTCTTCCCGCGGGTTGACTACCGCCCCAAACAGGAGGCCGACTGGTCGTGCCCACTGTTCTTTGCCGACGTGACGCAGTTAGTGAAAGCAGGGATACCAAACATTGTACGAATCTCGGGTATCAAGGACGAGGGCGGCTTTATCGCCCTGATGACAAGGCGGAAAGCTAACCGCTGACCGCCGACAGCTGCTTGAAAGGGGACAGACACTATGAAGATCCTCGCGATTGGGGCGCATCCGGATGACATAGAAATCAATTGCGCCGGCACTTTAGCGCGCTTTGCCGAGGAGGGCCACGAGGTCACGATCGCGGTTTTTACGTCGGGGAATATGGGTGACCTGGAGGTACCGCCGGAGCAGTTGGCGGCCACCCGCAAGAAGGAAGCCCAGTCGTCGGCTTCCATCATCGGCGCCAAACTGCTCTGGCCGGCAATCACCGACGAGTGCGTGTTCCCGGACGCCGAGCAGCGGTCGATCATGATCGACCTGCTGCGGGAAGCCGATCCGGACCTGATCATCACGCACAGTCCAAACGATTACCACCCGGACCACTGTTACGTGTCGCAGCTGGTGTTCGACTCCTACTTCCAGAAGGGACTGCCGCACATCCCTAACCAGAAACAGCCGGCGTGCCGCTTCGGTCAGGCGCAGATCTACCACATGGACAATCTGGGCGGCATCAACTTCCTGCCGGCGGAGTACGTGGACATCACCAGCGTTTTCGAAATCAAGAAACAGATGCTGAATTGCCACCAGAGCCAGGTCAAGCCGATGAAGGAACTGGCGAAAACGGATATGCTCGAGATGATCGAGGTCCAGGGGCGATTCCGGGGATTCGCGGCGGGGTGTCAAATCGCCGAAGGTTTTCGCCGGGTCGAGGCGTATCAAAGGGGGCTGAGCCGCAGGATCCTGCCGTCCTGAGTGTCGACGAGGAGGTGTGAGTGGGTTATCTATTCGCAGTTCTGGCCATGCTCAGTTTTGGGCTGCTGGGGATTCTGGCCAAGGTCTCCGATCGGTACAACTGCCCTCCGCTGGCCACGGCTCTGTGCCTTTTTGGAGGTTCGACCTTGATGACCGGGCTGTCCGTGGCCTTCTTCAAAGGCGGCGAATTCGGGGCGCCGGGGTTTGTGGTGGGAATCGCCCTCGCTTTCGGGGTTGTCACGGTTCTGTCGTCCTGGCTTTTCCTTTACGCGCTAAAGTTCGGAAAAATAACAACCAGCTGGGTGATCCTGAACCTCTCCGCTGCCGTTCCCGCCATCGGGTCGATCGTGATCTACGGGGAGCCGCTCAGTGTCAGGAAGATGCCCCTGCTGCTGCTGGTTGCCGCCTCGATCCTGCTCCTTTGGAAGGACATGGTCGAGGAGCGCCGGAAATCCGAGCGGGCTGAGTCGGGCAAGCAGGCTGTTTCGGCGGAGGTGCAGTGATGTGGCTCAGAGCGATTCTGCTGGCTTTTCTCCTGAACGGCCTTTCGCCTTTTGGCCTGCGGATTCTCGCTGCCAACGGACTGGGGACGGAGTACACGACCGTCTACCTGTTCTACTGGTACCTGGCCGGCCTGGTCTTTGCGCTCTTCTGGATCGTGGCGCGCCGTCAAAAGGTGACCCTTGCCGCGGTGCTTGTCGGATTCGGAATGGCGGCTTCGAGCGTGGCCGGGCAATATTCGATGGGGATGGCGCTCAATCGGGGCATTCCGGGGAACATCGTCTTCACCCTGGCCATGGGTTGCAGCATCTGTGTCGTCGCGGCAGCAGGCCTGTTCTTCTTTGGCGAAAAGGTCGGCCCGTACGGGAAGGCGGGAATTGCGCTTGGCCTGGTCGCTGCGGTGCTGCTGAGCGTGTGGGGGTGACAGCGCCCCGGAAAACTGACTGCTCCCTGCACGAGGAGGTTTATGTCACCGTCGCAACCACGGTCTTCGCTGGCTCGCCGGGATTTTCTGAAGTACGGCGGCGTGACTGCCACGGTCGGACTCTCGCGGACCGGTGCCGCTCAACCGGGCAGCAAGCCGAATATCGTGGTCTTCTTGGTCGACCAGATGCGGGCCGATCTCCTTGGATGTTACGGAAATGGCTTCACCAGGACACCCGTGCTCGACCGCTTCGCCAGCCGTGGCGTCAGGTTCAACAGGGCTTATTGCGGTTTCCCCCAGTGTTCCCCAGCCCGTGCGTCGTTGATGACCGGGCTGTACCCGAACAAGACGGGCATCGGTATCCAGAGCGATTACCGGATGTTCGGCGACCGGACAGTCGAGCGCCTGGACAAAGACCTGCCGTCCATTTTCACCCTCTTCAAGGCGACGGGCTACCAGACGGGCTACGTCGGGAAATGGCACTTGAGCCTCGAGGAGCCGCCGCCTGACTTCCACGATTACGGAATCGACTTCTTCTCACCCCTCCCCGAGTTCCGCTCAAAACAGCGGCCGTTGGTCGAAGAGGGGAGGGCATTGCGCATCGCTGGGTTCTGCGACCCTCCTCCGCTATGGAGGGGCGAAATGACGAAACAGGCGACCGGCTTCATTGACGGATGCTCCGCACAGAAAAAGCCGTTCCTGCTCTTCTACTCCGACTACCGCCCCCATCCGCCGTACTTTCTCCCGGAACAAGACTTCCGGCGATTCGCCCCCGAGAAGATCGATCTTTGGCCCAATCTGAAGGATGACCTGAAAGGAAAGCCGCTCACCCACCGATTCTTACGGGAGAGGGTACTGGAAGGTTCGACCTTGACCGAATCATCGTGGACGAAGGTGATTCAGCACTATTCAGCAACGATCTCGGCGGTCGATCACGACATCGGCCTCGTGTACGACGCACTGGAAAAGAACGGGGTTCTCGATAACACGATCGTGGTCTTCGTCTCCGACCACGGCGACACTTGCGGGGCGCACGGATTCCTGAGCAAAGGCGTGGTAGCGTACGAGGAGTTGATTCGGATTCCGATGATCATCAGCTGGCCGGGGCACTTCCAGGCAGGTAAATCGTGTGATGAGCTGGTCTGCCTGATGGATGTGCTGCCGACCCTGCTGGAGGCCACCCAAACAGGTGTCGATCCCGGGCAGTTTGATGGCCGGAGCCTGTCTGCCATTCTGCGTGGCCAGAACCAGGACCGTTGTCGGGATTATCTCCTGATCATGCACCATGGCAACATGTACGGGCTTTGCTCCATGCGGGCCGTGGTAGGGAAAAGGCTCAAGTACGTCTATTACCCGTACGACACCGGCGAGATTTACGATTTGCAGACCGATCCGTGGGAAATGCGCAACCTGCTGCAGGAGCGGGAACACCAGCAGACAGCCGCCGAGCTGCACGCGAAACTCAAACTCCTCATGAGGGAGGCTTCGGACACGAGGATTGCGCCACGGTGATGCAACATACAGCTGAGGAGTGTATATGAAGACGGGACGGAAGGACTATTCGGCCGCTGGGATCGTTGGGATCCTGGCCTTGTCGTGGGGGCTGACTCATTCGGCCTCGGCGCAATCGCCGTTCGACCCGGTGACGGACGATCCCCGTTTACCCCGACTGCTTCTCATAGGAGATTCCATATCCATCGGCTACACGCTCCCGGTGCGCCGTCTGCTCGAAGGCAAAGCCAACGTTCACCGCATCCCGGTTAACGGCGCCTACTCGGCCAACGGTCTCGCGCACATTCGTGAATGGCTGGGCGACGCCAGATGGGACGTGATCCATTTCAACTGGGGGATATGGGACACGCACCTTCTGACCGAAGACGGAACGTTGCTGACGGACAAGGACGAAGCCGAGGGGACCAGGAAAGGGACCATCAGGACGACGGTGGATCAGTATCAGAAGAACCTGAACGAGCTGGTCGACATCATGCAGTCAACCGGCGCCAGGCTGATCTGGGCCTCCTCGACGCCTCTGACTCGCAGGGTAGGTTCCAGGTTAAAGGATATCGACCGCTACAATGCCGCCGCCGCCGAAGTTATGCGAGCGAGAGGCATCCCGATCAACGACCTCAACGCCTTCGTGGCCCCACACCTTCGCGCGTGGCAAGGCGAGGATGGCTGCCACTTCACGCCCGAAGGATCCGAGCGCCTGGGCACGCAGGTGGCCAAAGTGATAATGGATTATCTCGGTCCTGACTAGCTCGAGCAGGGGGCTGAGGTTGACATGTGAGACCGCCCGGGGATCCCATCCCGGCGCCTTTCAGAAGCCTCTCTGCGTCTCTTCCTCTGCGTCCTTGGCGTTCTCTGCGGTTAGATCGTACTAACCGCAAAGGACGCCAAGGACGCGGAGGAAAAGTCGCAGAGAAAACGTGCGGGTACTCTTTGGTTGAGGCGATGCCGCGCCGTGTTGTTCATGGCGCCCCTCCTTTCACTGGGAGGAACGCATAACGGTTTGCAGATATCCCTGCGTCGACGCCCCATGCCGGTCCGGTCGCCGGCGCTATCGTGGCTACTCCCACTGGGGCCGGAACACCGCCTTGAAGATCTCCGGCTTGCGATCCTGAAGGCAGGTAAGGACCCGGTTGCAGTCGGACAGTGCCGCCTGGAGGTCGACCAGGGCCATGGTGTTGATACGCCCTTCGCTCATCAGCCTCAGGCAGGGCTCGTACGCATTCCAGCTGCGGCACGATCCCACCACGTTCAGCTCCCGCATGTGGATCAGCCCCACGGTGATCGGCTTGGGGTCCCAGATGTAACTGAAAATCACGAGCGTTCCCCGGGGCCGCAGGAGCCTGAGCGCCACATCCGGCGCCTCGGGCGAGCCGCTAGCCTCGATCGCGGCATCCGGGCCGGGCAAGCCGAAGTGCGAGCGCACGAACTCATCGACGTCCTCCGTCAGCGAGTTGCAGACGGGCACCCCCGTCGTCTGCGTGATTCTACGCAGCCGCTGGTCCATGTGACCGACCACGACGACTTTCCGGGCGCCGAGGGCGAGGGCCAGCTGGGTGTGAAGGAACGCGAAGGGCCCATCGCCGAGCACCAGGACATCCTGTCCCGGTTCCAGCCGGGCACGATGCAAGCTGTGGAAGCAAACGGCTGAGGGCTCCGTCAGTGCTGCAGCTTCGAAGGGAATCCCGGGCGGGATCAGGTGAGCGTTGACTGCGTCGATGGCTACGTATTCCGCCCAGCCGCCCGCGATTTCCCGGTCGCCCAGGTGTCGATAATTCGCGCAAAGATGCTCGCACTGGTTCAGGCAGCACCAGCAGCTTCCGCAACGCTGAACCGGATCCAGGGCCACTCGATCTCCCAGGGCGAAACCGTTGACACCCTCCCCGAGCTCTTCGACCGTGCCCGCAACTTCGTGACCGGGTATCAGGGGCGCCTTGCAGCGGAAATCGGCCAGGTGCATGTCGGAGCTGCAGACTGCGGCGGCTTCGACTTTGACCAGGATCTGCCCGGGACCCGGGACCGGCTTGGGTACCTCCTGGACTTCGAACCGCTTGTCGCCTTGCCAGACAATTGCGCGCATCGTTATCGGTTCCTTTCGCCAACCCCGTTCTCGAGGAAGTTGAGCGAGGTCTCGAGCGCCACCCGGCAGCCGATCTCGAGCTCGGACAGCCGGACAAACTCATGATCCGCGTGAGCGTGTTCGGAGTCAAACCCGCAGACTACCGTCGGCACCCCACCGACCGGCACCAGCCGGTTCGCGTCAACAATCGCGGAAATGCCGGCGATTGGCGCCTCCGTCCCCGTGATGGACCGCGTAGCCTCCTGGAGGTGGCGACAATTCGCTCGCAGGGATTCATCTCGTACGCCTCGCCCACGAAGATCCAGTCGCAGTCCACGCTCACGGTCTCCGGAAGGGGCATGGCCGACAACAGCGTGGCGAAATCCCGGGACACATCGGCGAATCGGGATCCCGGATTCCAGCGGCGGGTGCCTTGGATCGTGCAGTCCGTCGAGCACCGGTTGTAAAAATCACCGTAGTGGATCTGCCCCACGAAGAGCGTCTCCGGGCCGAGGAGCGGGTGTGTCGGTCCCTGCTGCAGGCGCTGGGACTCCTCGTACAACGCCTTCACCACCCGGTGGATGCCGGCCAGCAAATCGTCGGCGTCGGCCGGGCCGTTCAATTCGTGGGAGACGCCGCCCTGGCGGCGGATCCGCAGATTCCAGATGCTCTGTCCTTTACCGGACACGACGGCCTTGCCGCGGGCGGAATGAACTGTCTCGAAGACGATCGCCGCATCCCCGACGATCCCCTTCCTGATCAGGTCGATGATGGCGGCTGAATTCCCGTTGGGCGCCTCGTGGAGCCCGTACGTAGTCACCAGGATCTCGCCCGGGAACCGGCAGCCATCCTCGTGCAGCAACTGGACGATCTCGATGATGCCTGCAAGCCCGTTCTTCATGTCGGCTGAGCCTCGTCCGCTGATCGTCGTGGAGTCACGCTTCGGCGGGCGTGAGGGATGTCGATGTGGTCCAGGTGCCCGGCCAGCTGGAGGACCGGTCCGGGACTGCTCCCGCGCAGGCGGCCGATAACGCTGGGGCTTTGGGGGAGGCTCTCGTCAATCTCGACGGTCGCTCCCGCCTGGCGCAGCAAACGGGCGAAGGCGAAGGCCGCGTCCCGCTCGTTGCAGGTAGGGCTGGGAATGTTGACCAGCTCCCAGAGGTTGTCGGCCAACCGGTAGCTGTTCAATTTCTGCTGCAGTGGGTGCATGTTGTACCTCTCTCAGAAGAGCTGTTAGCCTTCAGCGTTCAGCTGTCAGCCAAACCTACAGGCTCCGAAAGCACGGACGAGCTGAGTGCCGACCGCTGGAAGCTGGCCACCCAAAGCCTGCTCAGCCTACTTCACCGTCCCGCCCGCCACCAGTTCCAGCGCCTCTTTCAGGCTCTTCTCGATGAGCAGGCACATCTCGTCAATGTCGCTCCTGTCGGCGATGAGCGCCGGGCCCACCGCAAACCAGTCCGGGTCAACCCGCAAAATCAGCCCATTCTTGATGGCCGTGCGTTTGAGCGCCGTTCCCAGTTTGCGGGAAGCCGGGAAGGGGCGGTTGGTAACAGGGTCCTCTGCCAGTTCCACTCCCTGGATCAGGCCGCGGCCCCTTACCTCGCGGACGATCCCGTAGCGTCGCAGTTCGCACAGCCTGCCGGACAGGTACTCTCCCAGTTCGCGGGCTTTGTCCGGGAGGCATTTCTCGACGAGCTCGTCGATGACCGCGATTCCCACGGCCGCGGCCAGCGGGTTTCCGGCGAAGGTGTGGCCGTGCGCAAACTGGATCTCGGCCTCTGCCGGACCCAGGAACGCATTCGCCAGGTCCTCCCGGGCAATCATCGACCCGAGCGGTATCATCCCGCTTGACAGGCCCTTGCCTGCGCAAAATGATGTCCGGAGTCACCCCAAACGTCTGGGCCGCGAACATGCGGCCGGTGCGGGCAAAGCCGGTTATGACCTCGTCGAAGATCAGCAGTACGTTGTAGCGGTCGCAAGTCTCCCGAAGGATCTGGAAGTACTCTTCGGTCGGGGTGATGATCCCGCCCGTGTTGCCGATCGGCTCGACGATCACACCGGCCACGGTCTCGGGGTCTTCCGCCGCGATGACGTCCGCCACCGACCGGGCCGCGAACCGGTTGCATTTCTCCCAGGAGGCAAAGACATCCCGGTAGTGATTCGGGGTGAAGACCTTGACGAAGCCGCCCATCTGCGGCTCGAACTTGCTCTTGCGAGGACCGGTGCCACTGGCCGACATGGCCCCAAAGGTCCCGCCATGGTAACCGTGGTACCGGCTGACGAATTTGTACTTTCCCGGATGTCCGGTCTGTTTGAAGTACTGCCGGGCGAACTGCATGGCCGCTTCGGTCGATTCAGACCCGCCACTGAAAGGCTTGACGTACTTCAGGTTTCCCGGGGCCACCGAGCCGAGCTTTTCGATGAAATCGAGCGTGACATCACAGATCCCGTGCAGCGGCGGGAAGAAGGTGATGCGATCGAGCTGCCGCCGCATCGCTTCAACCAGCCGCGGGTGCCGGTGTCCGAGGATCGCCACGAAGATGCCTCCGATGGCGTCAAAGTAGCGGCGACCATCGATGTCCCAGTAATGCAGGCCTTCCGCTCGGGACACAATGAGCGGGTCCTGGAGGACGGCGGTCGTCTGCTGGTAGTCAAGGAAAGTGCGTTTCAGCAGTTCTTTTTGCCGGTCTGTTGCCTGGCTCATTTTGAACCTCAAGAACTGGGTCCTGCGAATGCTCCGGCGTGCAGGCCGAGCTTCCAGTCTCCCGTTGTCAGTTCCCGCATGGTGAATTCGTACACGACGAGCTTCTTGTTCTTCAGCCGGTCACCGGCGCCGCCCTCGGCGAGGCTGAGCTGTTCCCGAGTGGCGAAAGCGCCGTTGTCGTTCACCACTATCGCGTCAATGGGCTGCCCCAGCTCAGCGCTCAGGTGTTCAACCAGCCCGGCCGATTCGCCCCAACCCATTCCCCGAAGAGAGTCGATGTTCGAGAAGCTGTCGCCAAGGCAGAGAATCTGGGCTTGCGGGCTGGCAGCCCAGGGCTGGCCGTCGGCGCTCAGGACCTGCTCGATTTCCACGGTTTCGGAAACAGGAAGGCCGATCATCCGGGCGGTGTCCCCGACATTGCTCACCCGGGCTACCCGTTTGCGGTAGTCCACGGTTCTCCCGGCGGGCAGGGGCACAGAACTCCTGATCAACGCCGCCAGCCAGAGGGCAGCCACCCGGGCGCCGGCCGGCGTCCAGTGGGTGGCAGTGGCCAGGTAGACGTTGGCCCCTCGTTTCTTCTCCTCCACGAGGGACGGGGCAAGATCGAGCACGGCGATTCCGGCTGCCTCCAGTCGGGCCTTGAAGTCTCCGAACGAGGCGTTCTGCAGCGGAGGCGCCTTGTGAAGAGCCCTGTTTGCGAACCGCTCGGGGTAGATGACCGGCTTGATCGGCACGGGCATCACGACCAGCCTGATCCCCTGGCGCGCGAGGAAACGGTTGAATTCCAGTATCGCTTTGGTCGGATCCGGCTGCACGGCCGTCCGTCCGTCTTTTGCCGCTCTCAATCGGTCGAGAAGAGCGCGCGGCTCGAGAAAACCGGGGCCGGTCAAGTACTCGATCTCCGGGCGGTAAAAGAACCAGCCGTCCGCTCCGCAGTAGGCTTTCTCGTTTCCTCCTCCCAGGTAGCCGGAGATCAGGTTCTGGGCGGCCGGAAGCAGCGCCTGGCTGGTCGCCGACGTCTTGCGAAGGGCGCTTTCCCAGGAGGTGATGGCGGCGAGGACTCGGCGGTTCACCTCAAAAACCGCGTCGACCGGACCCTCCTTGCTCATCTGCAGGACCTCGTCCAGCGCCGGGAACCCGTCAAACAACGTCAGTGTCGTCGGCCGGACCTCCCCGCCAGCAACCGCCTGTCGCCAGCCTTCGGCCACATGATTGGCCACCGGAACGGCCACAATAACGAGCAGAAACGAAAAGACCAGGAAGCGCGAGACGGCCGGAGTCACGGAGGTGTGCCCGACCTCTCGTTGGGCGATCTCCTCGCGAGTCAGATGGTGGTTGGTTCTCTCCGGTTGGGACATCTAGAAAATAAAGTAAATACAAGGGTTAAAAGCTTGCGTGGCCATCGTCGCGACCGACAGGAGCAGCACGACCACCGACAGCGCCGCTTTGCTCCACGTCAGCTCCCGGGTAAAGTCCCAGGTCTGGGGCGCCGCCCAGACGAGCACCGCGGCTATCGCCATCATCGCCAGGAAGTAGGGCTGGTAGATCAGCCCTGAGATCAAACCGGTGCCATCCTGAACCGCTCCCACCCCCAGCATGCTGGCCAGGTACTCAACCGAGACGGGAAGGTCGGGCGAGCGAAAGAAGACCCAGCTTAGAGAGGCGATCAAGAAGGTGAAAGCGACGCGCAGACCGGCCGGCATCCGGCTGTAGAAACCCTGCTTGCCGCGCAGGCGTTCGATCACGAGGAAACCGCCGTGAATGGCGCCCCAGACTACGAAGTTCCAGGCCGCCCCGTGCCACAGCCCTCCGAGGAGCATCACCATCGCCAAATTGGCGTAGGTGCGGACCGGACCCTTCCGGTTTCCTCCGAGCGCGATGTAGAGGTTGTCGCGCAACCACGTGGACAGCGAGAGGTGCCACCGCAGCCAGAACTCTGTGATCGACTGCGACTTATAGGGAGAATCGAAGTTCTTGGCGAAGACGAAGCCCAGCCCGAAGCTGAAGAAAGCCACCCCGCGCGCGAACTTTTCCATCGTGAGCGTGCGCTCGCGCAACTGCTGCGCCACCTCGTGGAAGCGGATGATCGGCCCGGCCACGAGCTGTGGGAACATCGAGACGTAGCAGGCGAAGTCAATCGGGTTGCGGATCGCGAGCGCTTCTCCACGGTAAACGTCGATCGAGTAGCTCAACGACTGAAACGTGTAGAAGCTGATGCCGAGGGGAAGAGTGACCCGGAAGAAGGTCTCCCACTGGAGGTGCCCCAATCCCACCGCTTGCATCAGGGCGTTGTAGCTGTCGATGCCGAAATTGAAGTACTTGAAGAAAGCGAGCAGGCCGATGTTCGAACAGATCGAGAGGATTAGCGCCGTCTTCTGCGCCCTGCTGCGCGGCCCGCCGAACGGCAGAAGCTCGATCGGCTCGAAAAACTTCCGGTTCAGCCGACCAACCTGGGCGAGGCCGGCTACGTAGTCGATCAGGGTCGAAACCGCCATCAGCACCATGAAGATCGGGTTCGCCCAGCCGTAGAACACGTAACTGACCAGCGTCAGTTGAAGGTGGCGCAGCCGGCGGGGCAGCACGTAGTAGAGCGCCAGCGCGACCGGGAGAAAGTAGAAAATGAAAAGGTGAGAACTGAAGACCATGGGTTTTAATAGCTGTCAGCGGTCAGCTGTCACCGATCAGCTTTCGGCGGTCAGCTGTCACCGATCAGCGGAACGGCGTCGCTGATCCGTTCAGAGCTGCCCGCTGCCCGCCGCCCGCTATTCCTTCCTCACCCGGTTGCTCCACACGGCCCAGTAGATGGGACCCGTCGGCTGCCCGGAATACCGATTGACGATTCCGCCCATGTAGTGCTCGTCGATGGGGACTTCGAGGGCCATCCGATGAACGTCGCCGACCTTGAATTGGCGAACGTTCCCGCCCACGTCGGTGACGCGGGCATCGGTCACCGAGGACCGTGGCTTAAGCGGGTTGTAGCGCCCAATATAGACAGTGTCCCCCTTTTTCACCCCTTTTTCAAGGCCCCCCGGTGCGCCTCCAGCACCTTGTACTTCATCACGAAGGAGTAGTCGTAGAGGTCGTTAGACGGCAACTCACCGCGGATTTCGAGGAGCTGTGCGGTCACCTCGACCGTCCCCTTCTTCGTCACATTGGCGTCTTCCCCGGTTTCCCCGCCGCTTGAACAGGCGCCGAGCAGGCCGGTGGCGACGAGAACCAAAGCGGTTATCACTCTGCGCGTCATCGTTTTTTCCCTTGTGGTTCGGTGTAGGTCCAGCTCGGCTCCCATCCCTCGCCGATCGTCAGCACGGTGGCTGACTTCGCCTGTGGATACCTGGAGCGCATCTCCGGGTCCGCGCCAGTCTTCGTAAAGAGCACGTAGCGCGGATCGGGCGAAAGCGCGCCGCCGTAAATGTGCGAACCTTCCTCGCCGTACACGATCCAAGCCTCGCTTCCGTCTCCGCGGGCCATCCAGAGCTCCGTCCAGCCGTAGCCCTTGTTCGCCTTCTGGTTGGCGGGGCGGGAGGAGAAGAGGATGCGGTCTGAGTCCGGGAACCAGTCCGGAGTGCAGTTCTGGTAGGAACGAACCGGGTTGAGCCGGCCGGAAGCCAGGTTAAGACGAACGACCGTCCACATCTCGCTGCCGTGATTGCCGACGCCGCAGAACCACTTGCCGTCGGGCGACCAGAAGAGCTGCTGGTAGATCCCCTGCCTCGGATAGGTTTGTACAACAGCCTTCCGCTCGAGGTCCACCACCTGGATCTCCCTTTTGGTCAGACACACAACCCGACGCCCATCGGGCGACCAGGAGGCCCAGGGGTACTCCCCGTCGACCCCGAACTCCACGGGGTTGTTGCCATCCGCGCCCGAAATCACCAGTCGGCCCTGGAAACCCCAAAAGGTCGTGATTGATCACTGTCCCCTTCTTCAGTCGCCTGAACAGGAGCTTCGAACCGTCGGGAGAGTAGCGCGGGGCTGCCTCTTCGAAGTCGGCGCTCTCAACGAGCGGCCGGGTTTGGGAACCATCCGGCCGGGACCGGAAGAGGTCCCAGGTGCCGTTCCCGGCTCGCTTGCTGTAGACGATCCAGCCCTTCGTCCTGACCTCCTGGGCGAGCTTCGCCTGTGCGCGATCACCAACCGGCGCCTTGTTACTCCCGTCCGAGGATGCGGCCACGAAGGGCCGTACCAGAATCGACATGCAGGGGGTGCCAAGCAAAGCGAGAATCCCTGCCGTGCTCAGCACGAGACGTCGCACATGAGCTAATTTCATTCGACCTCCTGCAAAGTAGGTAACCGGGGCGTCCCCTGCTGACATCAATGAAAACGGTTTAGCTTTACCACAACGAGCCTAACGGGGGCAAGAGCCCGGCCGCTACCTGATGAAAACGTTTCCAATCCGGCTCTGTTTGGTGCAGGCCCCAATTTTTGACAACCTTCATCCTCTTTGCCAAATCTGTCCCCGTTCGGGGACGAAATCGTGCCACCAGGCAGATCCTTCAGTAGCACCGCCGAACTTGAGCTGGCAATTGCACGCTATCTTGAGGCGTATTAACCAAGAGTCAAAAGCGTTTTGTGTGGACCAAGAGCGCTTCCAAGATCCTGGAAAACTGCAAAAACCGCGGCGAGCGAACTTATGGCACAGGAACTAGCCTGGATTTCCACGGAGGTCCACGGCGCAGTTTCGAACTAACATTTTCGCCCGG
>JBHGBF010000150.1:0-13633 GCA_041946865.1 Acidobacteriota bacterium
CACCCCCAACCTTCACCAAATCCGTAAAAGCGCCTCAAGGCAGAACGAATTCACCGTGGGATGGGGAACAATAAACCTTGGACCCCTCGGATGTACCGTGATAGGATTTGTCGTATGTGCATGGACGCCCTCCCTTCCGCTTGATTTGATTGACTTTGCACCAATCATTCTGCAAGCAGACGGTGGCGTCCGTAGCCCTTTTTGTTCGCCCTCCAAAAAAATCACAGAAAAGCCGATTTTTGCAATTGGCTCTTAAGAGTCACCCGGGCCCGCCCAGATGGCAGGCCGGTGATTGTGTAGGCGAGATTCTCGCGCATTCCGATCGCCGGGGACTGGTACAGTTCATGGTCCTCGGTTGAACGGATTTCCCTTCCCCTTTGGTTGATTGTCCATCCGTAGGACATGCGATCCGCCAGGACCGCCACTCGATAGCCTTCACCTGCCCGGTAAGGCACGGCATCAACCCCCAGTTCGCGCAAGGTTTGTTGCACTCGAGGGTCGAAACTCAGAACTCCGACTCGCATCCCCAGCGATCTGACCGGTTCCTTGACGTCGACCACGAGGATGCCCTCCTCCGAAGACAACCGGTTCTCCCCGAGTGTGTGAAGGGTCAGCTTATGGATCCCCGGCTTCACCAGCGCCGGTGTCTCGACATTCTCCGCCAACAGGTAGACAAACTTGTCCTTGACGATCGGAGGAATGCGGAAGTTTCCAAGATCGGTTGAGGTTCCGTCTGGATCGGTCAGGCACAACGTAACGGGACCCTTTACCTGCGCCCCGGTTTCATTGAGGAGGAAGAGGTCGAGTTGGTTCCTTGCTCCTCGAGCTATCGTGAGCGAGTCAGGCTTGATGACTAGCCTTACCGGCGCCAGACGCTTGCTCAGCAACTCTGGATTTCCCTTGAAGTTCCGCAGATTGTCGACCAAACCCGAATGATTCTCAATGGATGTCGATTCCCAACCGCTGATCACCACGTAATCGTTGGCTTCGGCCAGTTTTGCGGTTTCAAATGGTACGCCCCCAGAAGTCGTAAGCCTTGTCACCGATGCTCAGGAAAAGTGAATCGGCAGTCTTGAAGGCGGATCGAAAGCTCCAGCGGTCGAGGAAGGTTTCATAGCTTTTTAGAAGAGCGCGATGCTCGGCAAGGTCGTAGCTAGCACCTCCCCCGGCTTCCAGTTGGCGGACCATTGCGGCATGGTTGTCCGGCGTCGCACTTCCCAGCATTTCTCCCCACATCACTATTTCCCTACCGTCCCGGAAGTTGTGGGTGAATTCGCTGGGACTCTTGTACATCTGGTCCTGCCAAACCCCCGGCCCGCCCACCGTATGCTGGTCCCGCCAGCCCGGGTTCCATCCATCTCAGCAGGCCCAGCCGATCCTGCGCATCCAGGACCAGCCGAAGTACTCCGGTCCGTGGCGTCGAGGTTTCGTTTTTGACCACGGTGTGCGCCCGAATGGTTCGATCCCGGGGGTGTTCAGTACCCAGAAGTCATCCAGGTGGCCCGGGTCATGGATGGATCGAGAGATAAAGGCCGCGATCGAGGCCGCCGAATCCGCGGCCGGTGTAATACTTGTACTTGCCCCACGAGTCAAGTCGTATATCCAGCCAGTCCAACCGTCCGCCGGGATTCGTGATGCGGATGGTCAGGAGGTTCGATTGTCCGGGCAGGACCGCCCGCGACACGTCGCAGCGAAAGGCGGTTTGTTCGATCAGGTCGTACGCGACCAACCGCCGATTCAGGTAAACCTCCGCTCTGAGGCGGGCCCCTCGCACGTGCAGCACAATCTTCTTTCCACGCACCTCCTCGGGGAGATTGACTCGGGTCCACCCCCAGGAAACGCCCGGGACATTTCCGTTCTGAACCTTATTGTCGAACCGCTCGAAGTAGTATTCGTTCTTGTAGGGCCGCAAACCAAACTGTCCCCAGTAGTGCTCTTCAACCGTCGACGGCAGGGACACCGGAATGCCGTGGGAAGAGTCGAGGATTTCCCAGCCCCCGGTTGGGGCATTGGTCGGGAGAGCGGCCAGATCAACCTCCGAGGGCAGAAACAGTTCATCGTTTTCCCAGGCTGCCTCACGATCAAGCCAGAGCCGCCATCCGGTGTCAGGGATTTCTATCCTCTGGATGGGCGTAGCAACGGCCAGGTGGCAAACCAGGGTGAGAATGACAGCGGTCACTGGCCCGACAGCCCAACGGTGGAAGATTGCGTTGACGCTCAGATATTTCATAGCTACGGCTCCGACTTTTGGATAAGTCAGCAGGAGGGAAGTCTAGAGTGGCGTGTGCGGGAAAATCAACCAGCAAAAGCATGAGCAGCGTGAGCTGCGAGTCGGCGAGGGACTATATAGCGGCTTGCATTTCAGTCCCTAGCTGAGCCTTAATCGGCGTCGCAAACAGGAGGTGCAAATTGTCTGAAACACACCCGCTTTATCGGGCTATCGTGCGCGGCCAGGTCAACGAAGCTGTCGAAGCTACGGATCAAGCGCTCCAACAGGGAATGGAACCGAAGGAAGTCCTGAATCGATACCTTCTTTCCGCTCTGGAAGAGATCGGGCAAAAATTCGAGAAAAACGAGCTCTTTGTTCCGGAGTTGATCATTTCATCGAGGGCAGCCAAGGCGGCGCTGGCCCGAATTCAGCCGCTGCTCGTGAGCCAGGGCGTCAAGCCGCGTGGAAAAGTGGTTATCGGGACGGTCAAGGGAGACTTACACGACATCGGGAAAAACCTGGTAGCTTCCCTTCTCTCCGGCTCCGGATTTGAAGTGGTTGATCTGGGTGTGAATGTCGCGCCCGAAGGTTTCCTCGCGGCGGCAAAAACCCATGAAGCCGACATTGTGGCCCTCTCGGCTTTGCTGACAACCACGATGCCCGCCATGAAGGATACTATTGATGCCATAAAGAAGGCGGGCGTTCGGGAGCGGGTAAAAGTGATGGTTGGCGGAGCGCCAGTGACGGAAGCTTACGCGCGTGAAATCGGGGCAGATGGCTTCGGCCGCGATGCTCACTGCGCCGTGACAGTAGCGAGAAACCTTCTTAACGGGGCAGCCGCGAGTTGAGCGGCGCTTCCGTAGGGTGGGGTTTCGAATCCGCACCGCGTTGGCGCAGGTATTTCGGGTCACCAAAGTAGGTCCGGCAGTCTTGCCGGACCATGCTGGCCCCTTACAGCCTGACTCCCACTTATGAGAAACTGACGTCGGCCGCAGCTGCCTGAAAATGTAAAAACTCCAGGGTCCGGCAAGACTGCCGGACCTACGAAGGCTGTTGATTTTTGCTCTTACCCCACATCTTCGTCACCCTTCCAAAGTAGTAGATGACCACCGCACAACCGGTCAGGCTGAAAATCAAATCCCGAAAATAAGCGAGTGAGAATCCCGGTTGAGGAAGGGTGGCGACTCCCAGGTCGAAGTTGACTGCGCCAAATTCGCGCAGGGCGACGAAGGCGACCAGGAGCACCCCGATGACCGCCCAACCTCCAATCAGCCCGGAAGCCAGCAGGGTGGCACGGCGTTCAAGACCCTCTTTCTGCTCGGAACCTGCGTGTCTTCTATCGAACAGGCCGCGAACCGCGCCGCCCAAAATAAACGCAGACGCCAAGGGCACGGGCAAATAGAGCCCGACCGCCAGCAGTATCGAGGAGATCCCGATCAGTTCAGCCACGATGGCAATGCCGACGCCAATACCGACATACAACCACTGGAACTGGTCGGTCATTACGCTTTGAACAATGGCGGCCATCATGCGCGCCTGAGGTGCAGGCAGCCGGTCGAGCTCTCCAGATTCCTGAAAGAGCATGATGACCAGCACGGCAACAAAGGCGGTAATCAATGCTCCCACTGCTTGGGCGATCTGCTGCCGATAGGGAGTAGCCCCCAGAAGCGCTCCTGTCTTGAGGTCCTGCGACATATCAGCACATATGGCAATCGCCACACAGATGGTCGTGCCAATGACCAGCGCCGCCATCATGCCCGCTTCGCCCGACAAGCCAGAGAGCCGAAGCACAGCGACGGCAGCCAGCAAGGCGCTAATGGTCATCCCTGACAGCGGATAGCTGGATGTCCCCAGGATACCCACGAGGCGGGCACACAGGGTGACAAACAGGAAACCGAGCACGGAGATCAAGAGCAGTGCCAGAATCAGCGTCACGAGCGAGGGAAAGCCGTACCGGCCGATTCCCAGAACCAGTGCCCAAAGGCTCAGGCCCAGCGCCACGGCGATTACAAGCACAACCGCCTGAATTGGAACGTCCTGATGGATTCGTGGGACTCGATGCGTTGATTCCCGGCTGCGCAGGCCCCCCACGGCACTCTTCACCGCGGCGACAAACTGAGGCAGCATCTTGAGGATCGCCAGAAATCCGCCGGTAGCAACAGCGCCTGCGCCTATGAGCCGGACGTAAAACTGTACTTGCTCTTCGCTGAAGGCGGAGCTACCGGCCCATCCCGAAGCACAGTTCAGCACGGGAAGGATGACCACGCCCTTCAGGAGGGCCCCGCCCAACATCGTAAGTCCCACTCCCGGGCCGACCAGGAATCCCACCCCCAGCATCAGCGGGGTGAGGTGTATTCCCACCGTGAGTCCACAAAGGCGCTGGACCGAGAAGCTGAGCTGGGCCGAAAAGAGGCGGAGGCCATCTGCCGTGAGCAAGTTATATAAGCCTCCGATCCCGAAGCCCGTGAAGATGTAACGTGCGTCGACGCTGGTCTTTTCTCCTAACCGGAGGATGTTTGCGCAGGCCGTTCCTTCCGGAAAAGGGAGGGCCCGATGTTGCACAACAATCAGATAATGCCGCAACGGAACGAGGATGAAGACGCCGAGCAGCCCGCCCGCCAGGGACATCAAGACAATCTGTGCGCCTGAGGGCTCGAGCCCGAGGAAAATCAGGGCCGGAACCATATACACTACCGCCCCCATCAGGCCTTCCCCGGAGCTGGCTTGAGTCTGCACGATATTCGACTCGAGTGCCGTGCTGTCGCGGAACAATCCTCGTAACACGGCAAGAGCCATGACGGAGGCAGGGATAGAAGCCGCAAACGTCATGCCGATCTTGAGGCCCAGGTATCCGGCTGCGGCGCCAAAGATCACCGTCAGGAGAGTGGCGAGGATAAAAGCTCGAAAAGTATACTCGCGAGGAGCCTTGTCGAAAGGGAAATCGGGTTTCAGCTCGGTTGATTCCATGGGTTGAAGGCGAATTGTCACCCACAACCCGGGCCTGCTCCAAGGAAAAACCACTTAGCCCCTGCCGCCGGCACACCGCTTGGCTCTGCTAGCTAATTGCTAACTACGAGGTGGCGGGTATTCTGACGTTTCTATTTTGTGCAGTGGAAGATGCTCTTCTTTAAGCGCGTGCCCCCGACCGCTACATGCGATAAAGTGCAGGCCGTGGCTTTTGGGATGAGAAGAGGAAGAAACATGTTCATTCCGTTCGTGATTCTGTGCAACCTGGTGTTTAGTTCGGTGGCCAAGGCCTCGACCGAGCAGCCCAGTTCTACTCGGCCGCCGAATTTTGTGATCATTCTCTGTGACGATCTCGGCTATGGTGACCTGGGGACTTTTGGCCACCCTACGATACGGACCCCTCAACTGGACAGGATGGCCCAGGAGGGCCAGAAATGGACCAGTTTCTATGTGGGCGCCTCCGTGTGCACACCCAGCCGGGCCGCCTTGATGACCGGCCGCTTGCCGATTCGAAGCGGCATGTGCTCGGATGTTCGTCGCGTTCTCTTTCACGACTCCGGAGGGGGGTTGCCGCGAGACGAGATTACCATCGCTGAAGCGCTTAAAAGTCGTGGCTATGCAACGGCCTGCATCGGCAAGTGGCATTTGGGACACCTGCCTCAGTTCCTGCCCACTGAAAACGGCTTTGATTCTTACTTCGGAATACCGTACTCCAATGACATGGACCCGGTTCCTGGCGTGCCCAAAGGCATCCGCCGCTTTCAGGAACCGAAAGTGGAGTATTGGAACGTCCCGTTAATGCGGAACAAAGAGGTTATCGAGCGGCCGGCCAATCAGGCGACTCTCACTAGACGCTACACTGACGAGGCAATTAAGTTCATACAGGCCCAGAAAAGCTCACCCTTTTTCCTTTATCTCGCTTACACCATGCCCCACGTTCCGCTTTTTGCTTCAGAACAGTTCGCCAACAAGAGCCTTCGCGGTCTGTACGGAGATGTGGTTGAGGAGATCGAGTGGAATGTGGGAAGACTGCTCGACACACTTCGTAACCTCGGCCTGGACAAGAACACGCTAGTGGTGTTTACCAGTGACAACGGACCGTGGCTGACTTTCAACCAGCAGGGGGGATCGGCCGGCCTCTTGCGAGGTGGGAAGGGCGGAACTTTCGAAGGTGGAATGAGGGAACCGACGATCTTCTGGCAGCCCGGAACGATTAAACCGGGAGTGATCATGGAGCTGGGAACCACTATGGACCTGCTGCCGACAATCGTCAGCATGGCCGGAGGTTCACTGCCGAAAGACCGCGTCTTCGACGGTTTTGATTTGACCCCCGTTTTGAAAGGCAAGGGGCCCAGTCCTCGTCAAGCGGTCTTCTTCTACCGCGGGACCCAGTTATACGCACTTCGGAAAGGGCCGTATAAAGCCCACTTCATCGCCAGGCCGGAATTCGGGGCGGGCGAGCCAGTCCGGCACGATCCACCCCTGCTTTACAACCTGGAACATGATCCCTCTGAGAAATTCGATATCGCCAGGCAACATCCCGAGGTGATTGCTGAGATCCTGGCCCTCGCCGAACAACATCGGTCGACGATCCAACCGGTCCCCGACCAACTAGCCATCCCACTTAAGTGACAAAGTAGGTCCGGCAGTCTTGCCGGAGACTGCCGGACCTACTTTGTCGCGCACAGCGGGATGACCATGTCTACCGGTGAGTAGGGCAGGATCGTGACTGGTCCAAAAAGCCCCGATTCGGTTTGTCCCTCATACACGTGAACATCGGGCGAGCCGGCCGCGTAATGGTTGGCCAGACTGTTGGCTACCGTGACTTCCAGCACGTTCTCCCCGGTTTTGACGAGATCCGTAATGTCGAACCGGTAGGGCGCCCAGCCGCAGATGCCGGCTGATTTCTGGTTTACCTCGACCGCAGCGGAGGCATCCACGCGCCCCAAGTCCAGGATGAGCTTCTTCCCCTTGAGAGTCTCCGGCAGATGAAAGGTCTTTCGGTAAACAGCCATCCCCGAGTAACTGAGCAGGCCGTGTTTTGACCAGTCTCCCAGCCGGATGATTCCGGGATCGGTTTCAACCTGTATCGGCTTGGAAAAAGCAGCACCCGCGTACTTGCCTGGTTCGTGAACGAGCCGAACGGCAACTATACCACCTTGCAACAGAGGCTCTTGGAGCTTTAGTTCCCCGGTCTTGGCGTCCCAGAATTCCTCCTGGCCGTTTATGAAAAAGCGCGGCTCGCCCGAAACCGCAAACTTAAGGCTTCGAGTCCCGGGAGGAACCGCAAAGCGGTACCAACCGACTCGCTTCTTTCCGTCGCCGAACAGATCGTAGAGGAACGGCGAGTCCTCAAATTCGGTCAGCGTCGGCGGGCCTGAGGGCCGCGTATGGCGGCTATCGTTCAGGATATCCCTTTCTTCCCAGAGACGCACGTACAGGCTGACCGACCGATGTCTCAGATTAGCCTTGATTAGTATTCGGTTCCAACCCTGCCGCAGGTCAATTCCGACCAAACCCGGAAAACGCCCATAGTTGTCCCTATGGTAAGGGTCGGAGACGATTTCCCCGTTGACCCATATCCGGTGGCTTCCCCAGTAAGACGCGAGAGGAGCGAGAAGGACCGCCCGGGTGGCGCGCGGGCTAAAGACCTGGGTAGCCAGGTAGTACAGGCCGAAGTGGTCCACGTGCCCCAGTTCCAGGTAAGTCGGGTCAACCGCACCCTGGGCCCCGAGGGACATCCAGTAATCAGGGTCTTTTTCCAGACCAAACTGCTGCGAGAAGGAATACAATCGCCACTGGTAATCGCTGCCCAGGATGGAGTAGGTTCGAGAGGAATCCACGCCTGTCTCCGGCCCCAGCTGGCTCACAGTGACGGCTTCAGCTCCGCGATTGGGCACGGGTCCGAGCACCCACCAGTAGGGTCCTACCGAATAGGTGTAACTCCTCCAGCCGCTGTCATTGAAGTCTGGTGAGCCCCATCCCAACTTGAGGCCATCGGTTCCCTCGCTCTCCAGCTGATAGCGAACCTCCCTAACCTCGGCGCCAATAAAGTCCTTCGAAGGAGGAAGCCGGAAGTCACCCCAACGGTTGTTCAAGGTTGGGCGAAGCTCGAACCCCCAGCCTTCGGATGAGAGCTCAATCGGCGCCGCTGCTTCCACACTTTGCCGGTGCGTTTTGCCTGCCTCGTCTTCAATCTCGACCCGGGTTGTGCTTCGGTGCCAACCCTGCACGCGCCGTCCGCCCTTGTCTTGACTGACTTGAGCTATCTGGTCCAAAGAGCTCGCTTTCAAGGAATCGGTCGAGGGAGTGCCGCCGAGAAAAACGTGATAAGCCTCATAAGGTGCAAAGTCGAGTTGGACGCAGGTATATCCTTCCTCGGTATAACGCACGTAGAGCGGGGCAGCTTCGCCGGTCCGCGAATCAAACTTGAGCACCGAACGTTCCTCCGAACCACGAAATGCGACGGTGGTTCGAATAGGCTTGTCCGAGCGGTTATAAAGGAAGAACAGGTCCCAATCGCTGCCTCGCCGGTGCTGGTACAGCAGATCCTTCGCCTCCGTCTTGAAGTCCAGCCCTCGGCGCCTGGCAATCACCTCGTGCAAGTCCGTTACGCCGGTGGCACGAAACACGGTGGTGCCTCCGTTCGGATGCTCCAGCTCGAAGGAATCCTGGGGTCGGGAGGAGCCAAAAAGCCGGTGCAGCAGGGCTGCCACCCGAGGATCGCCCCGACCTGCCTGGGTGGAGGCATCCGGCAACCTGACGTAGGAAATGAGCAGCCCTCCCTGGCCGACGAACTCTGCCAACTTGTTAAGTGTGCGCTCGTCGATCGTCGTGAGCGGGGGAAGAACGACTGTGGAAAAATCGACGCCGCTGACTGACAGCTTGCCGTTTGCCACCTTAGCCTTTTGGATTGACTGGTCGTTCACAAAGTGAAAATCAATCTGGTGATCCAACAGCTTTTGCGCAATATCCCAGAAGTAGGATTCGATGAGCCCGGCCATTCGGGTGGGACCGGACTGGGCCACGTAGTTGGCCTGGATGCTGTGCACGGGATAGAAGACGCCCACGTCGGCGAGGTGGTCACCCTGACTCTGTAGGTAGCTCAGACGGGCGACGTAATCGGAAAACTGACGGTAGTGCGCCCAATAAGGCATGCGATAGTGCGCGCAAGGAGGCGCCCAGTTGTACCAACCGCCCAGGGTCGTGTAATCGAACCCGTGCATGTCATAGACATTCGCCCCGTACACATAGTTCTCGTTGACGACCTGAACCTGCTCCTGCAAATCCAGGCCCCAGCCGGAGGAATGCAGGGCTTCCAGCCAGACCCTGGACCGGTTGTAAAGCTGGGAAATAGAGGCCGCCAACTTCGCATCACGCCAGTTTCTCCCGGGGACCGCCTGATTCCAATCGTCATAGCCAGGAGCCTGGTACCAGCTTTGAGTTCTGAAGTAATCCCCGTATCCCCAGGTCTGAGCGATAAGGTCCAGTCGGCCGAACTGGTCGTGACCGACCATCATCCCTCTTTTTTCGTGCCACTCGAAATACGGTTTATAGAACGCTTCCTCGTAGAGTTGGACCAAAACCTCGAAGTAATCGGTCCGAATCTTATCAGTGAGCTTTCCGGCGTCGGTGAAGAGCGCCCCCAGGCAAGGGCGAAGATCGTAACCCATTCGCTTGCTGAATTCTGTTTCGAGCCGCTTGGAGTAAGGAGGGAATCCGTACTGGTGATGCGTCACCAGCTCGTCCTGAAAGGTTCCGACGATCGTCTTGCCGAAATGCTGCCCTACACGCTGTTCATAAGTCCCAGTCGTCAAGCCGATAAGCGTCTGCATGGCCTCCGGATTCGTGTAATCAATGCCGAACCCCTTTCCGAACCCGCGTGCGACGTCGCCCTGGAAACCCATCTGCTGCCGATAGAAAATGAAGATCTGCCACTCTCCGGGAGGCGCGGTCCAGTCGAGCTCACGGCCCTTCAAGAGAGTGGTCAAGTCATGACGCATTTCGACATCAATTCCATCGCCCGTTTTGCGGTAGGCGAACGCGCCCAGGATCTCCGAGACTTCATAGCCCTGCGGCAGCTCGTGGTGAACGCGCGCTGGCCCTTTCACACTCCGTGAGTGGCTCTTGAGGAGCTGTCCTCGAAATTCGGGATTGACTTCCAGGACCGAGTTGTTGATGAAAGGGCTGCCCCAAGCGATTCCGTCGGTCAGCCAGAGCTTGACTCCGATGGCGGCCGCGTGGTCGGCCACCTGCCGGTAAATCTCCCACCACTCTTCGGTGAAATAGACCGGCTGTCCCCGAAGCGGGGCCCGGTATATAACGCAGGCCTGGTCCACTCCCTGCTCGTGCAACTGATCCAGCTGCCATCGCAACCTTTCCGCATTCAAACGCTCGCCGTCCCACCACCAGAGAGGGACCGGACGATGAATCGGGCCAGGATTTTTCGCCGCCCGGATGAGCTCCGGCAATTGACTCTCCGGCAGGGGCCCGGTCGCCAGCAGGCAACCCAGAGAACAAAGTGAGCAGCCAAAAAGGGTCGCTACCTTGGTGAGACGGTTAAGTAGTTTCATGATGGGTCCTTCGGCCCACGCTAATTCTTCAGTTCAGAAAGATAATCCTGCCGGATTTTCAACAGGCGGGCGACCACCTCAGGAAACCGCTTCGCCCGGTTCTCCTTTTCGCCGATGTCCTGGCTCAAATCAACGAGAAAGAGCTTGTCGTCTTCGGTGAGCGAGGTCTTGTCAGTCATGTCTCGGGGATTGCCTAGCAGTTTCCACTTTCCCTCCCTGACTGCCCACTGGTTGAACAATTGCCAGTAGAACGTGTGGTGCGGGGAGGGGGCCTGCGGGGATCGAATCACTGAAACGATGCTCTTCCCGTCCAGCCGCCGCTGGGGGAGATCAACACCACAAATCTCGGCGATAGTTGGGAACCAGTCACAACCGGTGACCATCTGATTGCCCACTTCGTTCTCGGGAAAGCTTCCCGGCATGGAGACAATCGACGGTACCCGGAGCCCGCCCTCGAACATGCTGGCCTTGGCGCCTCGATAGGGCCCGGCGTTTCCGCCCCCGCCAAAGGTACGCTCCTCCAGGGAATGGCCATTGTCGGACTGGAAAATAACCAATGTCTTATTCCTGAGTCCGGTATCGTCCAGTTCCTTGATGACCCTTCCCAGCAGTTCATCCGCTGTGGAGAGAAACTCGGCATACATACGGCGGGGGCTGGGCAGACGTTTGTAGCGCTCCTGCCATTGCGGGCCGCCTTGCAGAGGATAATGGGGCAGGTTCATGGCCCAGTACAGAAAAAAGGGGCGATTGCGGTTCTTCCGGATGAAGCTGAGACATTCCTCGACCATGAGGTCGCCGAAGAAGCGGCCCGGTCCCCAGACTTCCTGGCCGTTTCTCCATAGATCATGGCGATTGGGGCCTTGCCAATAGAAAAAGTGAGAATAGTTGTCGATGCACCCGCCCATGTGGCCAAACGAGTAGTCAAAGCCTTGGGCGTTGGGCATCGTCTCAGGCGAGTAACCCAGATGCCACTTGCCGACGTGCCCGGTTGCGTATCCTGCTGACCTCAGCAACTCCGCGATAGTTATCTCTTCCGGAGATAAACCGGCCTCCCCCTTCGTCGAGGAGGCATTCCCCTGCAGTCCCGCCCGTACGGGAATTCGGCCCGTCATGAGCCCCACCCGAGACGGTGTGCATAAGGGCGACGGGGCGTACATCTGGGTGAAACGAACGCCCCGTTCGGCGAGAGCATCCATGTGAGGGGTTATCAGATCCTTTGACCCATAGCAGTTGGCGTCGACGCTGCCTTGATCGTCCGTATAGATCAGGATGACGTTAGGTCTGTCTTGCGAGGACGTCGCTTGCGCGCCTGCCGGCTCCCCTGAGGCGGGGAGTGGCGTGAGCAGGAAAAGCAGCGTCAAGGCCAGACACGCTAATGTTCTCTGATGCACAACTCCCCCCTTTGAATGGCGCTCACTTGAACTTCGCGCAAGCCTCGTGAAAACGTTCAGCCGCCCGACAAATCTCCTCGTCGGAAGAGTTGATATTGATTCCAAACGCGGAACCTAACCCTGGATCGACTACTCCCACGCTGAGATTCACGGCGCGGCTCAAGATATCGTCAGTCCTCGGGTAAGCGCCTTTACCGTAGGGTTGCCCGATCTCCTTCAGGTGCCGGTTCACGTGTTCCATGTTGGCGTAGACATGCCACCCGCTGTGGTCCACAGTGGTGGAGCCCAGAGCCTTGGCGACCGCCGCCGCGCGTTTGGCGTCATCGAAAATGACAGTCAGCAGGGTGCCGCATTCCCCGTCGGCATCGTTCAGCTTGCGGAACCGCACTCCGTCGATGCCGGAGATCATCTGTTTGAACCGGGCCTTCTTGGCCCGCAGAGTCGACGTGATTCGATCGATCTTGCGGAGTTGGGCAAGAGCGATGGCCCCGGTCAGTTTGTTGATTCGAAAGTTCAATCCCAGGATCGACCGGTTGCCTACTTGAAGTCCGGCCCGCAGAGGGGTGTGCCCCTGATCGTGCAGACCAAAAGCGTATTCGTAGAGTTCCTGTGATCTGGCCGCTACCATTCCGCCGTCACCGGCGGTGATGGTCTTGAAGACATTGAGAGAGAAAGCTCCCATTTTTCCGATTGAACCGACTTTCCGGCCCTTATAGACCGCCCCTGCTGCCTGGCACGCGTCCTCCAGAACTGCCAACCCGTGTTTTCAGCCAGAGCCATAATGGGGTCCATGTCACAAGGATTGCCCAGCATGTGGACGGGCACGATCATCCGGGTTTTCGGCGTGATTCTTCTCTCGAGGTCGGCTGGATCGAGGTTGAGACTCTCGTCAATCTCGCACAGGACCGGCACACCGCCGGCGAAAATCACGGCCGAGTACGTTGCAATAAAGGTATAGGCGGGTACGAGGACCTCGTCACCCGGCTTGAGGCCAAGGGCCAGCAAGCTGATCATCAGAGAGCTGGTTCCAGAGCTGGTAGCCAAAGCATGCGGGACACCGAGGTAATCGGCGAACTCCTTTTCCAGGGGTATACCCCTTCCGACGGAAGTTTGGGTCGTTCAGATCCCCGTATTTAGAGACATGCCCGCTTGCGAGCACGTCCAGGATCTCTTGCTTCTCTTCCTCGCCAATCCAATAAGAGCCAGGTCCTGGCATTTTCTTTCCTCCTTTGCAGACTCAGAATCATACGCTCAGGTCAACGGCGAACCCAAGGCACCCGGGCCAAAAACCGGCTAGCTATGGCTACCTGCTATCTACATTTTAAGCGGCGACAAGTCCGCTTTAGGTTTTCACGGGAGATTCCTCCGAAGAATGGGGCGCACGCCGAATCCTGCCAGAGCCGCGCGCGAGCGTTTTCCAGCGAAGCAAGCGGGTCGTGGGGCAGCATTTCTGGGCACGCGGATTCTTCGTATCGACGGTAGGCCGAGATGAG
>JBHGBF010000151.1:0-22944 GCA_041946865.1 Acidobacteriota bacterium
ACGTAGGGAGAAATCTTTCTCTTGACAACCGAACTTCGAATGGGTGCGGCTCTGTTTCGAACGAGCTCCGCTTGCGGCTCTCAGGCCAGCACCGCGGCTGAACCTTCCTTTTCAATGACTTACGGCCAAAATAGCGAGCGTGTCACGCTTTTTCCGAAACGGTACATCTGGTAGCATGGGGGCCTGCCTGTCACCCGGAGCGGATCCCGCCATAGGGGGCCTTAAGGCGATGAGCAGTAGGGAGCATTGGGAAGAGGTTTCTGCTATGAGTTTTCAGGGTTTTTATGAGGAAGGAGGACGTATGAAGGTGTTCAGGTGGCTCGGCTTCGCTGCAATCTTTTTCTGCTGCATTCAGCTGCTCGCGGCGCAGGAAAGGCCCACGGGCAATCCCAAGGATTTTCAGATCAAGCCGTGCCTGCATTCGGTGAGCTATGCCGGCGTCTGGCGCGGTCAGGCTCTCCTCTCGGTCGATGAGTTTCTCCTGAAAGCCAAAGAACTCGGCTTCGATTCCGTGATGATCGTGGCCAAGCGACCTCATCTCTCGCCGCTTGACTACGACGACGCAGCGCGAAAGCGACTGAAAGCGCGCCTGGCCGAGCTGAACCTCAAACTGGTTGCCCTGGCCGGATACACCGATTTCACGGCCGGGATCGACAAGCCGGGCATTCCTCACACTGAAATCCAGGCGCTTTACCTGGCCGAAGTGGCCCGGCTGGCCCGTGATCTGGGCACAAACATGGTACGGGTTTTCACCGGATATGAACGTCCGGGGATCCCTTATGATCGCCAGTACGCGACGGTTGTCGAAGGCCTCAAGCTGGCGGGCAAGAAGGCGCAGGAATACGGCGTGACGCTGGTGGTGCAGAATCACCACGACATCGCCCTGCACCACGATGCCATGTACTGGCTGCTCAAGGAAGTCAATCTTCCGAACGTCCTGGCCGGCTGGGACGCCTGGTCACCGACGCTCGAGAAGCTCAGCTCCGAAGAACTGCGGCAGTCAGTCCTGAAGATGAAGCCGTTTGTTGTGCACACCATTGCGGCCGATTATATCCGCCAGCCGCGGTTCAACTATGAACCTCAGCTGACTAATTATCTGCGGCAGGAAGATGTGCTGCGGGCCGTCCCGATGGGTGAGGGGATCATCGACTACCAGACCTTTTTTACCGCGCTTCGAGACATTGGATATCGGGGGTACATCGCCTACGAGATGTGTGAAGTGCTCGACGGCGGGGGTTCGATCGAAAACCTGGACCGCACAGCCAGAAAGTTCCTCGAGTACCTGAAGCGGTTCGAAACCAGCAGCCTGGGTAGCGGCGCGAAGTCCGCCTCCCGGTAGACGGGTAAGGGAGCATCCACGAACCAGCACGAACCAACCCGAACCAAGAGTATTGGTTCGGGTTGGTTCGTGGATGCTCCCTTACTCGTAGTGCAGGGCTTTGATGGGGTCCAGGCGAGAGGCGCGCAGGGCCGGCAGCATCCCCGCAATCATGCCGACCAGGAACAGCACACTCACGGATACAAGGACCGAAGAGGCCGAGACTTCGAAGTAAATGCGTCCATATTCCTTGGCAATTTCCTCGCCCATCAAGGCGCCCAGGAACGGAAGCGAACCGATAGCCGAGGCAATGGCGACTCCCAGTGCAACTCCGCCAATTGCGCCCAGCAGGACGATGACGACCGCCTCAGAGAGAAACTGAAAGAGGACAGTTCTTTGCCGGGCTCCCAACGCCTTCTGCACCCCGATCTCCGTCGTCCTCTCCAGGACCGACGTGTACATGATGTTGGCCAGTCCCACGCCACCGATAGCCAGCGTCATGGTGCCGATGAAGCCGAGCAGGATCTTGAGCGCCATAGACATCCCGTCGACGAGGCTCGTGAATTTGCTGAAAGGGAGAATGAAGACCGCCTTTTCGTCTTTGGGTGAGAAACGGTGGATCCCGGCCATGGTCGCGCGCACCTGTTCGATGGCTTTTTCGGTCACATGGGGCACGACCGGCGTCCAGACCAATACGTCCGGGTAACGGAGTTGCCAGAACACGGAGGCGGTCTGATATGGAATAAAGACGCACTCGTTATCCGGCCGGTTGTAGTTGCAGATCTGCACTTTCGTGGCCAGCCGGCCGATGACGGTGAAACTCACTCCGTTCACCGTGATCGACTCGCCCAGGAACGGACGGCCTTTGAACAACTCCCGGTAGACGTTGGCGCCGATGACCGCGACCCGACGCTGGTAACGGTCGTCATCCCCGTTGAACCAGCGGCCGGCGTCGAGACGCATGTTGCGTATCCGCTCGTATTCGGGTTTGACCGAGCGCACCATGTATTGTTTTTCGCGGTTTCCGCGGACGATCGACGCGTTGCGCATCAACTCGGGAGAAATCGCGGAAATCAGCGGGACATTTTCGCGGATGATCTCCGCATCCCTGTCTTCCAGCTGAATCGAACGCCCGGCCCGCATCCCGCCTGCCTGCATGCTGGTCTGCCCGTCGTTCATCAGAACAAGCTCCTGACCAATGGCTCGAAAAGCAATCGTCATCGCTTTATGAAAGCCATCGCCATAGCTCATCAGGATCAGGAACGACGCCACCGCCCAGGCGAGACTGATCATCGTAATGATCGACCGGCGCTTGTAGAACCGCAGAGCGGCGAGGGCGTTTTCGAAAACGGCTTTCCAGATCATAGGCTCATTTCTCGAAGCGCAGGGCTTCGACGGGCGTCATACGGGCAGCTCTCCAGGCCGGCGGCAGGGAGGAGATTACGGCAACCGCGCCGAGCAACAAAACCACGAGCCGAACCGTGTCCATTTCAATGGGAAGGCCCGAGAAAAAGGCGGGCATCGGGAGCGCGTTCACGACAGCGGCCAGCAAGGCGACGAGGACCAGACCACAGGTCCCGCTAATGAAGGCAAGCACGAGCCCCTCGGCCAGGATTTCGAGCAAGACGCGGCGCCTGGTGGCGCCCAGCGCCTTGCGCAGCCCGATCTCGGCCGTCCGTTCCGTCACCGACGTCATCATCGTGTTCATCACGCCGATACCGCCCAAAGAGAGCGTGATAAACGCCACCGAACCGAGGAAGATACCCAGGGCGCTGAACGTGTCATCGAACAGAGCGGCGGTTTCGATCGTGTCCCACATCGGCGCGGCCGCTTCGTCCCGCGGATCAAACCCATGGATTCGACCCAGGGTGCGCCGTACCTGTTGCTGAGCCAGCTGCCATTGTTCGACCGACCGGGGACGGTAGACGATCATGTTCACCCGGCCCTCGGAGGCGACTCCTGGATTCGGCGGGCAGTCGGAGCGAACCCGCGGCGCCGGGACGACAACCTTATCGTTATCCCATCCGTCGTAGCTGCTATTCTGGTTCTTCTCAGGCATGAGACCGATCACCGTGTAACGGTAGCCTGATACCAGGACGGTGCTGCCGATTGCGTCCCTTTGTTTTTCGAACAACTGCTTGCGCACCGATTCGCCCAGGACGCACACACGCGATCGATTGCGGACGTCGCTCCACGTGATCTGGCGCCCCTGATTGACCGGGAGGTTGCGTATGCTCAGGTAATCGGGATCCACACCGAGCACGAGGAAACGGCCGGCATTCCAGTCGCTGGCAACCGGGACATCCCACCTCTTAACCTCTGCCGCCGCGACTTCGACAGCCGGACACTGCTCGCGGATCGCCTTCACATCCGACTCGTAAAGCCGAATGTCGCGGCCGGCACGCCGCCCGCCCAGCTGCATCTCCGTCCTCCCGGGGAACACCATGACGATGCGATCACCCAGTTGCTTCCAGTTCTCCCGCTGCCCCTGATCGAACCCATCACCGGATGCTGAAATGAGGGCCAGCGCGACCACCCCCCAGCCGATCCCAAACATGGTCAAGAGGCTGCGCAGCTTGTGGCGCATCAGCTCGTCAACACCCTGGCGCACAATCTCAATCAACCGCCGGAAAAAGTCCATAATCGTCCCAGTTGTTCGTTGCCGGTTGCCGATTATAGGTACCAGTTGCTCGGTTGCTCAGGAGTGGGGCGACCCGCGCCTCGTGGCCGGTAACTGGTAGCTCGTAGCCGGACGACGCGTTTACTGCAAAATCACCCGATCGCCGGCTTTCAGACCGGAAATCACCTCGGCTTTGGTACCCGTCGCGATGCCCAGTTTGACTGCTACCTTTCTGCGGCCCGTTTCGGTGGTGGGATCAGGAACCTCGACCAGAGCCTGCTTCTTCTCGTCGTAGACAATCGCGCCCTCGGGTACAGTCAGCACGTTTTTATGCTCCTCGAGAATGATTTCGGCGTTCGCAGACATGTTCGCGAGCAACAAGCCTTCGGGATTATCCACCGACACCCGGACTTCAAACGAGGTTACGTTGTCCTTTTCTTTGCCGAGGGGCGCGATTTTATACACGGTCCCGTGGAACACCTTGTCTTTGTACGTCTCGACGGTGATCCGGGCCGGCAGTCCGACTCTCACCTTGCCGATGTCGGTTTCGCTGACCTCGCCTTTCACGTAGACATCGTTCATGTCGCCGAGCGTCAGCACTGAGGTCGCTCCCGCGCCCATGGTCAAAATCGACGAGACGGCGCTGCCGATCTCCACTTCACGAGAAAGGACGATGCCTCGGATCGGGGAACGGATAGTGGTGAAACCGAGCTCCTCGGTAATGCGCTCAACAATCGCCTGAAACTGGGCGACCCCCGCCTCTTTCTGCTTGATAGTCGCTTCTGAAACGCCAATGGCGGCTGCGGCGGCCCGCTGGCGGTTCAAGGCCTCGTCGAGCCGCCCCTTGGTCGCGTCAAAGTCTGCCTCGGAGATCAGTTTCTGCCTCAAAAGCTCGATGCTTCGCTGGTGGTTTGTCCTGGCCAGCTCGACGTCATAGCCCTCAGCCAGAATCTTATTCCGATCCAGCTGGGCGCGGGCTGCCAGCAGATCCGCTTTTGCCGCCTGTAGATTGGCTTCCGCCTCCCGCTGCTGGGCAATTAATTGATCACGGTCGAGCTCGACCAGAATCTGATCAGGCTCGACCCTGTCGCCCACATCGACGTGGATTTGTTTTACGATCCCGCTGGCCTTGCTGCGAATTTCGATGCGGTTGGAGATGGGTTCGACCACGCCTGTTGCGACAACCGACCGGGCGATATCGCCCCTTTTGACTTCAGCCAGACTGTCGCTGCCGATCGTGGCTGCGCTGGACTTTGAGCTTCGATACGCCACTCCCCCGGCAATCAGAACCAGGCAGAGGACCAAAAAAACCAACCATTTTCGTGACCGTCTCGGTTTCATTTCCAGTTCCTCGCACGTTGTCTAGTACCGTGTACGAAGGAACAGGCTAGAAAGTTCGGTGGCGGGGGGGCCGGCTTGCAGGACCGATCAGAAAGAGAATCGGAGGAGGTCCGGCGGGGGGCCGGACCTTTTTCGGACGGAGAAAGGAACAGAAGGCACCAGACCACCGGCTAACGCTGAGGAGGCTGCTGCTGTGGAGGGACGGAGGGATTCTGCTCAGGGTTATCCTGAGGCCGGTTCTGGTCAGGCGGGTAGGGACGCTGCGTATCGGGCGGCGGGGTGTCCCTGTCCGGCTGCTGGGGAGTCGCCTGAGACTCGCCCGTCTTTTGGACGTCTATCCGGGTTGCCAACTTCTGCTGGTTCTCCTCCCGATAGTACACGGTCACTGGAGAACCGGAGCTGGTCGACAGGCCCTCGATAGTATCCTGGGCCCCGGTGCACCGGGTTTGGTCGTTATAAGCGAACTCCATGTCGGTCCCGTCCGACGTCGTCACGACGATTTTCTTGGCATCCGTATCCACACTCTTCAGCTGTCCACTGATCGACTGCTCCTGGGACATCTGCTGCTGGCTTTCGCTCTGTTGGGGTATCTGCTGATCCTGTGCAAAGCCGCCTGGGGCGAAGCCCAGCAGGAGCAAAACAAATAACGGCAGAGCCGTTAAGAGGGTGATTTTCTTCATTAATACACCTCCACATTTTTGTGTCGTGCTTCTTAGCAAAAGTGGTGCCAGGAGCCGCCGGGGAGCGGAAAAACCCGCTCCTGAAAGGACTTGCGGCGGTTTCTGCACATCGTTTCCCGTCGGCCACCCGTCATACTTCTTTGAAAATCAGGGAATTTATTCCTGGTACAGAAGGAGCAAACCTTGATGTATACTGCCGCGCGCGATTGACACGCACGATAACGGTGACAGGAGACAAGTGAGCAGGAATTTTCTCCCCTTATGCTGGTTGTTGTTCCTAGGGTCAGCAACGACGCACATAGCCGCAGAAAGCGCTGAAACACTGCCGATTGAAGTACAGACGGCCCAGGCGATCGCCGATGAGTTCAGGGCGCGCCTGGAAATCGCAGATCAGGTTTTCGTGCAGGTCGTAAGCCACGACAGGAGGCTCGTTTCGGTCCGCCGGTCGCGCGAACGAAAAGATCTCTTCCTGTTGAGCTTCGATCAGGGCTTCCTCACTGCTTTATCGCCAGAGGAGATTCGAGCGGCGATCGCGCACGAGTTCGGCCACATATGGATTTTTACTCACCATCCTTACTTACAGACGGAGGCCTTGGCAAACCGCACCGCCATGCAGTTGGTGTCCCGGGAAAGCCTGAAGAAGGTCTACGTCAAGGTGACGCAGTTCGGCGGGAAGAGATTGGAATTGCGGAGCGATTAGGATCTGCGTTTCGTTGACACTCTGCGCCTGCCCTCGTTACCATCCTGGCCGCATGAAGCGGATATCTATCCTCGCGCTGGCCGCGGCGCTTTTCGGGGGCCTGATGGCCCCGTCCCTGGGCAGACCGCTGGCCCCCATCCGTCTGGCGGTCAACGACCGTGTCAACCCGATTGGCGTCGGGACGGCCCGCGTGCTCTTTTCCTGGCTGCCTCAAGACTCCTCCTTGGGCGAGCTTCAAACCGCGTACGAGATCCGCGTGGCCTCGAGCGAGCAGAGACTCAAGTCGGGACGACCCGACTGCTGGGCGTCCGGTCAAGTGAAGAGCAGCCTGCTGGCGGGGATTCGTTATGCCGGCCAACCCCTCGCTTCCCGCCAGATCTGCTACTGGCAAGTCCGGACGTGGAACAGCCGCAGCCAGGCGAGCCCGTGGTCGGCCGTTGCCCGTTTTGAGCTGGGACTGCTTTCGAATGAAGACTGGGCGGCCTCCTGGATCTGGGCCGACAATATGGACGAGTCGGAAGACTACCTGTATTTCCGCAAGTCGTTTCCGCTTCCCGCTAAAGCAGTTGCCCGCGCCCGCGCTTACGTAACCGCCTCTCACCGGCATGAGTTATACGTCAACGGAACCCTGGTCGGTAAGGGACCCAATTTCGCTTACCCCGAGCATCAGTACTACCAGACCTTTGACCTCGCCCCTTTTCTGAAGCCTGACTCCGAGAACGTGGTAGGCTTCCTTTGCCATTGGTACGGCAGCGGACAAGGCCGTCCCTACAGCCGATGGGGTCTTCTGGCCAAAGCGGTGATCGACTTCTCAGACGGATCTTCCTTAGTCCTCGCGACCGACGGATCGTGGAAACTGCGTCCGGCCGAGTGGGATGTGCCGCCCGGGAAGATCTCGGGCAGAAACTTCAGGAACGGCGAGGGAATACCGGCAGAATCCATCGACGGCAGGCGACATCCAATCGGCTGGAACCTGCCCGGATACGATGACAGCGACTGGCAAAGGGCTGAAGAGATCGGTCGTCACCCTACCGCGCCGTGGACCGGCCCGTTGATTGCCCAGGAGCCTTCAATCGAAGAGTATGAGATCCGACCAGTCGGGGTGACGCAAATCGGGCCCGGTCATTTTGTGGCCGACTTCGGCAAGGTCTATGCCGGCATGCCTCGCCTCCGGTTTCGCGACGGCCGACCGGGCCAGACCGTGAAGATCAAAGTCGACTACCGACGCCGCGCGGACGGCACGCTGCAGGGTCATGCTCAAAACACACGGCTGGATTACAGGTACGTTTTACGCGGCGGAATCGAGGAATTCCGGCCTTACTGGTATCTTGGTTTTCGGTACGTGGAAGTCGAAAACGCGCCGGCTGCTTTCGATCCGAACTCCATTCGCATGATCGTGCGCCATAACCGGGTCGAGCGTGACGCCTCTTCCTTCGAGTGCTCGAATTCGATCCTCAATCAGATCTGGGACTTGCTCAAGCATTCCCTGATGCTCGGCTCGCATGAACAGTTCGTCGATACGCCGACCCGCGAACAGGGACAGTTCACTTACGATGCGTATCAGATCTCTATCGGCTCGATGAAATGCTTCGGCGAACGTCTTCTGTCGCGGCAAGGGCTTCGCGAATTTGCCCAGTCCCAGGCCAGGCTCCATCAGGATACCGGCAAGGTAAACGCCGTGTACCCGAATGGAGACGGCAAGAGGGACATCCCCGATTGGACGCAGAGTTTCCTGTTCTGGGCATGGGAATATTACCTGGAAACCGGCGACCGGGAATTGCTGCGCGAACTGTTCGACTCGCTCGTTAAGGTCGGCGAATACGTCAAGAGCACCGAGGATCAGACGACCGGACTGGTGGACCTGGGGAACGATCCCGGCTATAGCGGCGGAATCACGGACTGGCCGGAACGCTACGGCTATGACCTGAAGACCAGTCAGCGGACAATTATGAGCATCAACGCCTGCCTCGACTACCTGGACCTGGCCCAGGCTGCACGGGAGTTAGGCGAATCAGAGGTCGGGACACGCTTTGAGAAATACGGGGCCGACATCCGCGCCGCGATAGAAAGCCGCCTCTGGGATGACAGCCAGCAAGCCTACATCGATGGCCTGTATGCCGACGGGACTCCAAGCACGCACGCGTCCCAGCAGGCCAACGCCATGATGCTGGCTCTCGGCCTTGCCGGCGAAGACCGGCGCGCCGGGGCTATGGCGGCCGTCAAGCGCGGCGGCCACAGCACCGGCCCGATCCTGGCCCGATATCTGGTCCAGGCGTACGGCAATGCCGACCAGGACGAGGCTCTGATGGAATGGCTGCTGAATCCCAAGGGTCGCAACTTCGCCTACACTCTGGCTGACGGCGGCACTTTCACCTACGAGCACTGGCTCGGCCGGAACAGCCGCCCGGACGGCCGGGGCGCGAGCGAATCGCACGCCTACGGCGCCAATGCCGGAGTGGTCGCCCTTCAGGAGTACATCCTGGGAGTGAAGATCCGGGCCCCGCAAGCCGCTCGCCTGCAGATCCGTCCCCATGTCGCCGGCCTGGCGTTCGCCCGCGGCCACATTCCGACCCAATCGGGACGGGTCTCGGTTTCCTGGCAGTCCGGCCGCACCTTCCGGATGGAGCTCACCCTGCCCTGTAACGTCCGCGCCGATGTCTATGTGCCGAGAGGCGAGGGTCAGGGGACCGCAGTGAAAGTCGACGGGAAAGCGCGCCAGGGGGAAGCGGCCGGTCACTACATTCTGCTGCGCGACATCGGCGCCGGCCGGCACCGGTTCGAGCGGTAGGAGATGGGCAGACAGACGTGCTCGACAGCTGAAACGCAGTGGACGGAGCAGCCGCCCGCTTCGTCCGCTGCGCTCCTTTCGTCGGCAATCAGGCTTTACTGCTTGTCGTAGACCATCTTGCTCTCAAACTCACCGCGTGGGCTCTGGTTCTTGCCCGCAATCGTCAGGATCTTGCCGTCAGCGGAGAGTTGCCAGCGCTCTGTGGACGTCATGGTGCCCTGCTGGCCCTCGCGCACCGTCGTCACGACCAGGACATCGCCTTCCCACTTCGGGGTCACTTTCGACACCCGGCCGCCTCTGCCAGGGACTTCCTGGGTCTCGCCGTTCAGCTTGTAGCTGTACTCGCGGTTCATAAACTCGATCGAGGATTCTTGCTTGACCTTCAGCGTGTCCCCTGTCTGCTCGATCGTCATTGTGATGTCCGGTTTTTCGCCATTCCGGGTCCGCATCTCACTCTGATCCTTGTTCAAGACCCACTTTCCGGAGAAATCCGCGGACAGAACCAAGCTGCACAAAGCGATCACGACCACGAAGGCTAGGCTGGTTTTTTTTAACATGGGCTGCTCCTTAGGTAAACAACAAAACCACGACACACTCTTCCCCATCTGACAAAGGTGTTACGTTGTCAGCCCACAATTGTTTCACCGGGAGGGCGAAGGGTCGCGTTCCGGAGGACGCGCGACTACGTCGCCTCCGGGGGCAAGAACTCCTTTCGGGCAGGGGGCTTGTCGACAAGGCGCCGCGTCTGCGGATCGAACACCATGACCCGGCCTTCACGATACGAATCAACGCCCAATTTAATGGCCGTCATGACCTGATATCCTCTGAGCACGTCGTAGACCGGAGATTTGCGGCTGCGCATGCAATCGAGCCAGTCATCGACCAGGTCGGCGCTCTCGACGGGCTCGATCGTCACCTCGGTCTTGCCGCCGTTGGCCTTCTTGAATTCCTCTGCGAACTGGCGCTCGGCCCGTACGACGGCGACTTCACGCCCCCGCCGGCGGCCTGCGCCTCGCTGGTCGCCCATGGCGTCCATGACCGGCGCCTCCTGCTGTACGACCTGAAGCGTGCCCCAGTTGCCGTAAATGGTCAGGGGGACCGATTCGGCGTTCGCCATGCAGGAGATCATGTTGATGCAGTACTCATCCGGGTACTCCGCCATGGTCATGTAGGTGTCCGGAACCTCGCGGTTCTTCTGGACGAAGATCCCGCCCGCGCCTGTGACCCGGGTGGGGAAATCGAACTTGATCATGGTCGACATAGCGCCCAGCCTATGGAAGAGGAGATCGGTGGCATTGCCGCCTGAATAGTCCCAGAACTTCCTCCAGCGAAAGTATCGCTCCTTGCTGAACCGGCGCTTGGGGGCCGGTCCGAGCCACATCTTCCAGTCAAGGTTCTTCTCGCTGACCTCGGCGTTCGGCCAAGGCTCGCTTCCGATTCCCGGAATGGGGTAATCCCACATTCCCTCCCGGGTGTTCCGGTTGTAACTGATCAAGCCCCAGACGATCTTGCCCATCTTGCCGGCGCGGATGTACTCATTCACTTTCCAGTAGAGGCCGTTGGAGGGTCCGGTTCCGCCGACCTGGAGAATCCTTTGGTTTTCTTCCACGATGTCCGCCAGCTTAGCCGCCTCATCGACGGTATAGGTCATCGGTTTTTCCAGGTAGACGTCCTTCCCGGCCTGGCAGGCATCGGCCGCCATTTGAAAGTGCCAGTGGTCAGGGACGGCGATCACGACGCCGTCGATATCCGGTCGCTGCAGAATTTCCTGGTAGTTGCGGCAGGTCCTGGGCGCCTTGGTCTTCTCTTGAGCGTTCTTCAGGCGCGGTTCCCACACATCGCAGACGGCGGCATACTCGATATCGCCCTTGCCGTTCTTTCTCGCGTCAAACGCCCGGCGGAGCAGATCCTGAAACTGCATCCCGTTGCCGATGAAGGCGATGTTGATCCGGTCGTTGGCTCCCAGCACCCGTCCACTCATTTTCGGGACCGGCCTCGGTTTGCCGTCGACCATGGAAGTCATCGCGGAAGCCGAAGCCAAGGCAGCCGTGGTTTGACTAAGAAAGTCCCGGCGACTTGGCTTACGTCCTTCCCCTGAAGTCTCTCTTGCTTTGTTGGCCATGTCCCATTCTCCTTTTGCTGCGGCCGACTTTAGTACAGGGTGGCCTTTTTTTCAAATGGGAGGCTGTCAGCGGAGTTTCGTTCAGTTATCCGTCGCCAACGAATTCTGAAGCGCACGCTGGAAGTTCTCGAGCGCATCCTCTACCTGATGGCGGAAATCCGAGTGGATCTGTTCGTATTCGCGCCGCGCCGAGGCGAGAAGCTCCTGCACGTAAACCTGGAGCTCGGTGATTCCCTGTCCCGGCAGATCCCGCCAGGTGCTGAGCTTCTGGCGAAAGATGTCCAACTCGCGGCTCAGATAGGCTCGAAAATCGTGTACCGCGATATGCTGGCTGGTAACTTTCTCCAGGTGGTAGCCCATGATGGCGAGGCGAACCGCCTCGGAGAACATCCCCGGCCGCTCTTTCACCACCTGAGCCAGGAACTTGAGATAGGCCGGTCCCTGCCTGGAGAACAGCTGCCGCTTTAACGACTTTGCCAAAGCGAGCAGTTCCGGGCCGCGAATCCTTCGGACAGCATGCGGATTGGGCCGCAGGCGGGCGAGCATGGTCAGGCATCGTTCAAAGTACTTCTTCAACCCGGGATCGTAAATAGTGCCCAGGACCCGCCGGTATCCCTGCAGGAGCTTCTGGGGATCCATCTCAGGGACAAAGTTCAGTTTGAAACAGACATTGTCGCCTTCTGATTCTTCGAGCAGCCGTCCTTCCCGTTCCAGGCGGGCATAGAGATCCGTACCCTTGATGGCCGTCAGAAGCCCAACCATGGCGAGAGGAATACCCGCCTCCTGGACGAAGTCGATCTGGGCGTCAAAAACGCCTTCCCCGTCCCCATCCAGGCCGAGAATGAAGCCTCCCATCACCTCCATTCCCTTGTCCTGGATCTTGCACACGGCTTCCAGCAAAAAGTTGTTCTTCCCGTGACTGACGTTCTGCTTCTTGTTGGTTTTTAGCAGGGCCTCAGGAGTCGGGCTTTCGATACCGAGGAACACCATGCTGAAACCCGCATCGACCATGGCGTCCATAAACGAGTCCATACGAGCCAGGTTGACGCTGGCTTCGGTGAACAGCGAGAAGGGATATCGCCGCTCGCGCTGCCAGCGCGAGACTTCGGGAAGCAGTTCCAGCGCGGCTTTTTTGTTGCCTATGAAGTTGTCGTCGACGAGGAACACCGGTCCCCGCCAGCCGAGGCGATACAAGAGCTCGAGCTCCCCGAGCACCTGTCCGTTGGTCTTCGTGCGAGCCACGCGGCCAAACAGCTTGGTGATGTCGCAGAATTCGCAGTCGAAAGGACAGCCACGCGAAAACTGCAGCGCCATCGAGGAGTAGTTCTTCAGGTTGATCAGGTCGTACCGCGGAATCGGAGTGCGCGTGATGTCCGGCTTCTCGCGGGCGACAGTCATGCGAGGAGCCGTCCCGTGCCGCAGGTCGCGCAGGAAATCGGGAAATACTTCTTCGACTTCGCCCAGGACGAAGTGATCCACCCCCTCGATCTCATTGTGAAAAGTGGTGGGATGCGGTCCTCCGGCGACAATCGGGGTGTCAAGTCGCCGGCATCGCTCGATGACTTCTCGCAGCGATTGCTGCTGAACAACCATGGTCGAGGTAAAAACAACGTCCGCCCACCTGATGTCGGCATCAGTCAAAGGAGCGACATTCATGTCTGCCACTCGAAGCTGGTATTCGGACGGAAACATTGCGGCCACGGTCAAGAGGCCGACCGGCGGCATGGCGGTCTTTTTGCCTAGAAACTCGAGAGCGTATTGCATACCCCAATACGAAGGGGGGAATTCCGGATAGACGAGAAGCGCATTCGGCATGTCTGTGCACAATCCTTTCGCTTGAGCCGGGACCAGTGAGTCCAATGCTAAAGAAGATCGGAAGCGTCCAAATGGAAGGAAGGTTCCGCTACTTTAAGTTTTCAGTCTACAAGAACGACTAGCCGCACGCCAGTGCAAGTTGGAGAGAATTGTAACCCCTCAGTTTTCTGCGAGCGAAGCGGCAGGCGCTTTTGGAGTTCAGCATGCCCCTTGCGCATCGTCCGCCGCACGCCTAGCCTTGCTGCGCCGCCGCCGTTTCATCTTCGTCGATCTGGTGGATGATGTAACCGCCGGAGCGCTGATCGCGCTCCAGCTTAAGCAGGCCCTCGCGTTCGGCCTCCTCCAGGAGCCCGCTGAAGGAGCGGAAGCCGTAATACGACTCGTTGAAGCCGGGTTTGCGTCGCTTCAGCGCCTGCTTGACCATGGAGCCCCACACGGGCTCGTCTCCCCGTTCAGACTGGAGGGCTTCAACCGTTTCCAGTGTCAGGTCCAAGGCCTCCTGGCGTTTGTCTTCGTCGGTCTTTTTCTTCGGGACAGGCGGCTCCTTCGTCTCGGGCCTGGCTTTTCGGGGCTTGCGCCTGGTGCGGGCCGCTTCGGCGACAAGGTCGTCATAATAGATGAACTCGTCACAGGCGGCCATAAGGAGATCGGACGTCGATTTCTTCACCCCCACCCCAATGACCAGCTTATTGTTCTCGCGCAGCTTGGCGACCAACGGTGAAAAATCGGAATCGCCGCTGATGATGACGAACGTGTCGACGTGTCCCTTCGTGTAGCACAGATCGAGCGCGTCGACGACCATGCGGATGTCGGCTGAGTTTTTTCCGGACTGCCGAACATGGGGAATCTCGATCAATTCGAAGGCGGCTTCGTGCATCACCGCTTTAAAGTCCTTGTACCTTTCCCAGTCGGAGTAAGCCTTACGAACGACAATGCTGCCTTTCAAGAGAAGCCGTTCGAGCACCCGGTGAATATCGAACTGGGGGTACTTGGCCTCGCGCACGCCCAGCGCGATGTTTTCGAAATCGCAGAAGAGCGCCATGTTCTTGATCTCGGGTCCGTCCGCCATCTTTTCTCTCCTTCCGCTCCGTGTCTGTCTGTCGTTTCAAAAGTTATCACATGGGGGCGCGGGTGTTCTTCATAATTACAGTGTACGCAAGTCGCACCTGATCGACCTTGATCCCCGAACACCCCTGATGTTAAATGCCTCCATGAACTGGCTCTATACGGCTCTCCTGATCCCCGGCTTCGTGGGGCTCCTATACGCGGCCATCCCGGCGACGTCAACCGACGACAGCCTTCTGTTTTACGTCGGTACTTACACGAAGGGTGACAGTAAGGGTATCTATGCCTTTCGGATGGACAAAAAAACCGGAGCACTCTCCTCCCTGGGGCTCGTCGCCGAAACGGCAAACCCGTCGTTCCTGGCTGTCGATCCCAGCCGCAGATTTCTGTTCGCAGTAGGGGAAAGCAACAGCTTCAACGGGAAGCCCGGGGGCGCCGTCAGCGCTTTTGCCATCAACCGAGCCGACGGGAAGCTCGCGCTTCTTAATCGGGTGTCTTCCGGCGGGCCAGGGCCGTGCCACATCACCGTTGACCATCAGGGCAGGTACGTGCTCGTCGCAAACTACAACGGCGGCAACGTCTCCGTTTTTCCGATCGGCGCCGACGGCAAGCTGGCCAACAGCTCTGCCTTCGTTCAACACCAGGGCTCGAGTGTGAACGCCGGACGACAGGCGGGCCCACACGCGCACGGCGTTTACCTGGACGCCGGAAACCAGGTTGCGGTAGTCGCCGACCTTGGGCTTGATCGCTTGCTCGTTTACCGCTTTGATCCGGCAAAAGGGACGCTGACTGCGAATGACCCGCCTTTTGCCGCGGTCCGGCCGGGCGCAGGTCCTCGCCACTTCGCTTTTCACCCAAGCGGGCAGTTCGCCTTCGTGATTAACGAGCTCGACTCGACACTCACCACCTTCCAGTACGACCCCAGCCGCGCCAGCTTCAAGGAACTGGCCACCGTCAGCACTCTGCCGGCCAACTTCGAGGGAAGAAACTCCACCGCCGAGATCGTGGTCCATCCTTCCGGCAAGTTCGTCTACGGATCGAATCGCGGCGCTGACAATATCGCAATTTTCGCCCTTGATCAGGCGAACGGCGCCTTGACAACGGTCGGCTGGGAATCAACGCTCGGGCGCACGCCTCGCAATTTCGCCATCGATCCTGCCGGACAGTATTTGATTGCCGCAAATCAGGATTCGGCAAGCATCGTGGTTTTCAGAATCGACCAGCAGACCGGGAGACTCGCGCCAGCCGGCCACAAGGCCGAAGTGGACTCAGCTGTCTGCATTACGTTTGTGCCTTAGAGCCTCACTTTTTCGGCATCCACATGTCGGCCGGCTGGAGACCGCACTCCCTGATCATCTCGAGGCAATACTGGAGGTGTCCGAGGTCGGTCCAGCCGGCGTTGTTCGTGCCGAAGGTAAACTTGACCCCGGCCGCCTTGGCGCGCTTAATGAAGGCGGGACTCGGGATGCGGCGCTTGTCGTTGATTTCGAGAGCGATTCGGTTTTCTACCAGCGCGGCAATAACCCGGTCCATCCGCTTCGGGGTCCAGAGTTCATCGTACCGGTCGGCGATCTGCTCCGGAATGTAGGTCGGATTCACGTAAATGTCTATCGGCTCGTGATTCAGGATCTTTTCAATGCGATCAACGAGAATATCCATAAAGTGCTGCGGATCCCCGATCTCGACTTCGCTTGGGATCCACAGGCGCATCCGCTTTCCGGCGTCGTTGGTCCAAGTCATCGCGTCGGTGAAAACATAATCGAACTGCTTGATCGATTCCTTCGAAAAGAGATCCAACCATTCGCGCCCCTCCGCCTGCATGGCCAGGTACGCCTGCGGCGGTCGAACCTGGGTCTTCAGGAATTGCTCGAGAGCCTGCTGGTTCGGCAGTGTCATTTGTAGCCCGCAGTTGACGGCGATGCCGTAAGTCAGACCATAGTTGCGCGCCTGCGCCAGAGCGTGTTCCAGTGTCAACCCCTCCTTGAGATGGACGTGCAGGTCCATCAGCGGAAAATTGCGCCCGGCAAGCTCAACCAGCTGCTGCTCGAGCTTAAGGTCAGCCGGAGGAGTCCCGGGAGTACTCAGATCGTCAGGCAGTACTTGAACGCGGAGATTCCGATAACGCACGATGCTCTTCGGATCGTGGCACTGGAGCGCAAATGTCCCCGAGGACAAAACCCGCCCTTTCATGCCCTCGGGCCGGAAGGGAGTCTCCGGTTCCGTGTAATCGACCGTCATCGTATCGTTGATCCAGATACGGATCGTCTTTCCTTCCACCCGGATGCGATAGCGGAACCATTCGTTGTCACGAGCCTGGGCCTTCCAGGAGTTGCGGACCGCGTACAGGCTGCCCGTCATCTTGTGCTCGACATAGGCATTCCCGGGTTCTACACGGTTGGAGTTCAATACCTGCGACTCGTACCCTTTCGAAGGCCAGTCTCTGTCCTGATACTCGGTATGGAAATAGATGCCGGAGTTGGAGCCCGGGGTCGTCATCACCTCGGCAGTAAAGTCGAAGTTCTTGAAGCGGGCCGCCCCGTCCTTGCCGACATAGAAGAGATGCGCTCGGGGGCCGTCGCAGACAATCGCCCCATCCTCCACCCGGAACGAGCCCTGGTTCTCGGAGGCTTTCCAGCCCTCCAGACTCTTTCCGTCAAACAGCTGGATCGGCTCGTCGTCAGGCCCAGCGACCAGTACGGGAACAAAGACCAAGGATAGGAGAATGACGCCGATTGCAGTGGTTCTTGCCATGACTGCTCCTCTCTTAGACACGAAGATTCGTTCAGTACCATGATGAGACCCTCAACCACTCCTGTACGTCGAATTATAGTCAAACGATCCATGGTCGAAGCCGATTCGCCCGGCGGCTGGAAGAGCAGCCTCCGGCGTACGAATGGGCCCGTCATATAAGGCCTCCCTCAAAAATTTGTCTTGACGAATAAAGTTAGGTTTGGCTAAATTACGTTTCTCACTACGGGAGCGCATGAGTCGGTGAAGGCAAATCAAATGGCTAAGAGCGAAACGGGAATCACGGCCAGTCAGGAAGATTACCTGGAAGCCATCCTCTTCATTTGTCGCGACAAACCGGCGGCACGCCCGTCCGACCTTGCTCGCCGGCTCTCGGTGAGCCGCGCCTCTGTAACGGGTGCACTGCAGAACCTGGCCGCGCACGGGCTGGTCAGGTACGCGCGTTACGACGTCGTTGGGCTGACCAAAGAGGGCCAGGCCATTGCCGAGCAAGTGGCGAGCCGGCATGAGACGCTCAGGAAATTCCTGGTCAGCATCCTCGGCATCGAAGAAAAGGACGCCGATGCCGCGGCGTGCGTCATGGAACACGGAGTCAAACCGGCAGTCCTCGAGCGGCTGGCTGCCTTCGTTCAGTTTACCGAGCGTTGTCCCCAGGCGGCGGGTACCCGGTGGAGTGAGTGTGTCATCGCTTTTAATTCTCCGACCTCACCGGATCGCTGCCCGGTGTGCCTGCAGAGAACCCTCACCCATTTGAAAACAGAAAAAAGGAAATCGAAGAAAAGATCCGCTGGACGATCGTCCTGATGCTTCCCCACGCCAGAACGGTCGTTGATTTCAACAGCTGGAATGGAAGGAGTTTTATCCATGCTGCGCCATCCAAACTACCTCTTTCTGACGGTAACGGTCCTCGTCCTCGCTTGTGTTTTGGAAGCCAGAGCCGATGACAAGGCTTACTTCGTCACCTACGATCACCGGACCGAGGAACCTGGATTTCTCGAGATCGGCTACAACCCGCTTTTCGGGTTCCCTGACAAGGCGCCTGCGTTCTTCGGCGGCCTGCTCGAAATCGGGTACGGCGTCAAACCGTGGTGGACGACCGAGCTTTACCTCGATCATCAGTACACATTCGGCGATCGGGGAGCGCTTACCGGCTTTCGCGTTGAGAATCGCTTCCGGCCGTTCCTGACGGAGTACCCGATCAACCCGGTTTTCTACATCGAATATGCTCGTCTGAACGAGGCCGACCGGGCTTTCCGCGAGGTTACCGGGCATAGCGACCTTGACGAACTGGAAGACCCGATCAGCCATCTGAAAGAGGAAACCGAGCACGAGCTCGAGATGAAGCTGATCCTGTCAAGCGACTACAAGGGCTGGAATTTCGCAGAGAACCTGATTACCGAGAAGAATCTCACACGTGGTCCCTGGAAGTTCGGCTATTCAGCGGGACTGAGCCGTCCGCTGCAGCTGGCCGCGTCCCCGGATCCCTGTCGGCTCTGCCCGGAGAATATCATGCTGGGGGCCGAGTTGTACGGGGGCCTGGGTGATCACAGAGCCTTTGGCTGGAGCGAAACGGCTCACTATCTGGCGCCCATCGTTCTCTGGAAGTTTGCCGATAACGCTTCTTTCCGGGTATCCCCCGGAATCGGCCTGACTGATACCAGTGTTCCGTTACTGCTCAGGTTCGGCGTGCTCTTTGAGATGCCCGCGCGGGGAGATCGACCTTTGATGCACGGAGTCCACTGACTATGCGTCTTTTGCACCTGCCTATCGGCGTTTCCCTTCTGGCTGTCTGCCTGTCTGTCCCGCTGGCAGCGCAGTCCGAGAGTCTTGACAACGCGCCGGCGGAATCAGCCGGGCTGAAGAACCCTTACCAGGGTGATTCGAACCACGTCAGAGCCGGAGCCAAGCTCTTCCGGCAATCGTGTGCCTCCTGCCATGGCGAGGCTGCGACCGGCAAGGGGAAGAATCCGAGCCTCCGGACCGAGAGGATCAGCCAGGCGCCGCCGGGTGCGCTGTTCTGGTTCATCCGCGCAGGCGCAGCCAAGAAGGGGATGCCGAGCTTCAATCGCCTGCCGCAGCAGCGCATCTGGCAGATTGTCACTTTCCTGCAAGCCAGCCCGGCCCCAGCCCACTAAGCCGTTGGGGACGACCCGCGCCGCTTTCCGCATCCTAGCGGCGACAGAAGGACTGCTCCTTACACGCACAGCGACCGGAGTCGGCGTTACGGCAGCCAGGCGAAACAGAGCCGCAAGCGCGGCGCTTTTCAGCGGAGCGCGTCGGGTGCAAGCCAGAACGTCCGCTGACGGTCCGCTGGAAGCGCTGCGTTCGTGGCTCTGTCAGACCGCCGATTTTCCTAATCGCGGGGTGCCCGAGGGGACATGATGGACTCATAAAGCGCTCGGAACACACACCTAAGTAAACAGTCTCAGCATCCTCCGGAGGGCTGGCGCGGGACGCGTTGCGGTGAAGCAGCACGATCAACCGACAAGCCGGGCCTGTATGATGGCGTGCCCTTTCTCAAAAGTGGCGCTGGTCACCGAGCCTGTACTGAGCGTTGTCTGCGAATAGACCTCGAAGCCGGCGCCGGCCAGGCGCTCACCGATCTCCTCCACCGTCAGAAACCGGAATTCCGGATCTCTGAGAGACCGTTCAAAAGCCCAATGTATCTGGCCGGGACGCGCAACTCCGACTGCCGGAGGAAACTGGTCGACAATCACCAGGCGCCCGGCGGGATTTAACGCCCGCCGGATTCTGCCGAACAGCTCCGGCTGGTATTCGCCCACGTCGCACTCAAGCACCATGTCAAACCCGGTGGGCAACTCGTCCTCCATGAGATCGGCGGAATGGAATGTAATGCGGTCTGCCATCGGCGTCCGGCTTGCAATTCGGGACCCGGCTGAGCAGACATGCTCAAGATCGACCACCACGGCGCTGCACCGGGGGTGACGCCTCAGAAGCGCCAGGCTGACGACTCCTGACCCGCCTCCCAGATCCATAAACCGCTGAATACCTTCCATATCGAGAGCCTCGGCGAGTTGTTCCGCGAGCGGCTGATGCAGTTCGTGAAGCATTCGGGTAAAACGGGTGGCTCTTTCCGGATCGTTCCGCATGGCAAGAACGTAATTTACCGGAGTGAAATTCAGATCGGCCATCACCGACCCGGCAACACGTATGTGCAGCGCCAGATCCCGCAACACGGGAGAGATTTCTCTCGACTCCTGAGCCAGAAACGCCCACGTGTCGCGGCTGTAAGTCTCCAGGATCGACTTCCGGGCGGTCGAGGACGGCGCGTATCCCTCGTTCGTCTCCCTGATGAGGCCGGTATTTTGCAGAAGCTGGAGCCAGTAGTGGCAGCGGCGGCGAGGAATCCCGAGCGTCTCCGCCACCCCTTCGGCCGTCAGTGGTTTCTCATCCAGAAGCCAGAACAATCCCAGTTCGAACGCAGTGCCGAGGGCCGCCGACGTAAACGACGCCTCGAGGACTTCCAGGACCTCGTCTGTTGTAACAGGTTTCATCGCCTCTCTCCCCTCGCATCATACCGCCGACAGGCTGCCGAAAGTCCTACGGGTACGAGGAATTCTCTCCTCGGTCAGCGAACGCCCACGAAGATGTCTCGGCCTTCCGCGTCGCAAAGGACCTTCGGCTTGAAGCCGACATCCGACATGATGAAAATCCACTCACCCCGGCTGAACAGACCGAGGGAGTGATAGTCGTGCTCGTATCGGACCGGTTTGCCGTTTTCACGGATGATCATGGCGTAGTGGACGTCGTAACGATGGTCATCAGGATCGGGGTCGATCATCCATTCCAGGTACCTTATGCCGCCCCGCGCCCCATCGCGTCCTCCGTGATCGGTCGAAGGCTTAAACGTCTCCCGGGTAGAGTCGGGCACAAACGAGGCGGCGCCACCGATTCTGCAATGGTAAAACGCCGTCTCGATCGCGCGCCGGAGGTCTTCAGGCGTGCTCATGCACATGACAGCGTCGTGGATGAAGACCGCATCGAAAACCCGTCCGAGCCTCACGGATCGCATGTCACCCAGAATGTGCTCACACTCCGGATTCAACGCGCGGCTCACAGCCAGCATTTGGGGAGACAGGTCGACCAGTGTCAGGCGGAAGCGGGCCTTCAGGTGCGAAGCGGTGTTCCCGCCTCCGGAGCCAGGCTCGAGCAGCGTCATCGGAGAGGGGTCGCAATGAGTGATGCGAGTGTCCCTGTAGAAAATCGCTTCTTCGGCATATTCTTCAGGAGCGGAAAATAGCGGCCACCACGAAGCAAGCTCGTCGTAAAGTTTCATTGAACTTCCACTTTACTGCACCCTGACGCGCTGATCACCCGCCTTGACGGGAGATCGGGGTGGGCTTGCGGATATCGCGTGCTCAAGATCGGTCAAACCTGCGATGTCAGCTGAGTGTAGTGGAGGTCAGTCGGGCCGATGTAGGCGGATTGGGGTCGGATCAGACGGCCGTCGCGGAGTTGCTCCAGACAATGAGCGGACCAGCCGAGGACCCGGCCGACGGCAAAAGTCGGAGTGAACAATCCGGCCGGCAATCCGAGGCCGTGCAAAAGCAGCGCCGTATAGAACTCGACGTTGGTATCCAACCGCCTTTCCGGCTTGTACTCACGCAGCAAGCGGAGCGCGGTCGCCTCGACACTGCGGGCAAGCTGATAGAGGTCCAGGTCGCCGCCCCTGGAGTACAGGTCCTCGGCGGCCTTGCCCAGGACATCCGCCCGCGGGTCACGGACTCGATAGACGCGGTGTCCGAAACCCATGAGGCGCTCGCCCCGCTCAAGTTTCGCTCGAATTACCGACTCCGCCCGCTCCGGCCTCCCGATTTCGAAGACCGTCTCGAGTGCCGGGCCGGGCGCTCCGCCGTGCAGCGGCCCTTTCAGCGCCCCCACCGCTCCCGTAATTGCCGAAACGAGGTCGCTTTTGGTGGAAACGATGACTCGGGCGGCAAAGGTCGAAGCATTCAAACCATGATCACAGACGGTGTTAAGGTAGGTTTCAAGGGCTCGAACCCGCTCCGTACGCGGTTCTCCCCCAAAGAGCTGGTGAAGGTAGTGAGCCGCGTGCGAGAGATCAGAGCGCACGGGCGCGGGCGACCGGCCGTGACGTAATCGCCAATAGCTGCCGACTATGGTCGGAAATGTGGCGATTGCGGTGAGCGCGTCGTCCAGCGGATCCTCCGGCCGGCCGAGACTGAGGAGAGGAACCGCCATGCGCAGGGCATCTATAGGCGGCGTCTGAACAGAGGCAGCCTCCGCCAGAAGGTGGAGAGCCGCAGGCGGCAGGCGGCGTCGTTTCGCCAGTTCTTGAGCGAATTGGGCTTGCTCGGCCGGTTGCGGGATTCGACCGTTCAGAAACAGGTAAGCGACTTCCTCGAAACTGGCTGCGGGCGCCAGTTCTTCTACTGGATATCCGGCCAGTATCAGTCGCCCCGCCTCACCATCGACGTGGCTTAATCGAGTCGAGGCCGCCACGATTCCTTCCAAACCGCCAGTCATTGTCTCGAATTGCCGCGAGGGGTTATCTGCCGAGGATTATCTCGCCGAGAGATTGATCTCTGGCCGCTTTCCGAGGCGGCCGAGGTTTTCCTCGGCGCCCTCTACTCTCAGCCCTCTACTCTCATTAGACGATCTTCTCGTCCACGCGGTGTCCAAGAATCTGTATGCCTGTCTTCTCGCTGAAGGTAACCGCTCAGTTTTCTGCGAGCGAAGCGGCAGGCGCTTTTGGAGTTCATCAT
>JBHGBF010000152.1:0-13577 GCA_041946865.1 Acidobacteriota bacterium
ATACAGCCACACAGCAGCGGTTCCTGTTGATTCATCTGTATACTTTCGCCAGAGTCCAGGGCCTTTCAGGCCTTGAGACCGCTGAACCACACCCTCTCACCCTGTCACCTTGACAGGTCCCGCAGCAGGCGCCTGACGCTCCTCTCGAAATAGTTTGGAGGTTTCACGGGAAACGTTCGGGAAGCCCTGATATCCCTGGCTCTGAGGAGTCCTGCTGTGGCGCGAAGAAGCTCCGCGCTCGCTTCCAGCCGTCCCGGCGCCGCTTCCTTTCTCCCGACCAGCGCCAGCACCTCTTTTTCCAAGCAGAACAGGTCATGCCAGTCCCCGATCTTTCCCTGCTCCGAATGGAGCCAGCGAAGCGCGCCTTTCGGCTCCCGGAAGCCCAGATCCACCAGTGTTTCGATCAGATACCTGAGCCGCTTGGCGGCGATTCGCAGCTGGTGAATGCCCTCGGCATCGGAGCTGTCCTGAAGGCGTGAGACGAGGGCCAGAAAGTCTTCAAGCCGGCGCTCGAGCCGGCGGGCCGCGCGTTCTTTGATCCGGCCTTCGTCAAACTCGCGGAAATCGAGGGCACGCTTCTTCCTTGCGCCATCGCTGGGTTGGTCGAGCATCGAAAAAATCGGTTTCAGCTTAAACCGCTCGATAACCTTTGATGCCTCTGCCGCTGCGCGATCCCTTTCCTCGCCAAAGAGGCGGTCGAGCGCTGTCAGACCAGGGACATCCGGGTCGTCCGCACGGTCTCGTGCAGCGGCGACTATCCCTAGGAACACGTCATAGTTACGAATGGTCGAAAGACTGTTCCGGAAGTCGCGCAGCCGCCGTTTCAGACGCTGCACCACTTTGGAGTTACGTCCGAACTGCAGCAGATCGAGATCAGCCTGCAGGCGCCTGGTTGTCACGCGGACCTTGTGGATCGCTTCGGCGGTATCCTGAGCCTCGTCGAGCGCCGTGGAGTGGTGGTGTCGAAAGGTCTCAAGATGGCGCGTAAGCGTCTGCGCGATCGGCAGCACCGGCTGGGCGGCTGATGTCTGACGCATAGTGGTCGTTATACACCCGCAGGCCGGTCCGAGCCAAATCGACGGAAAAAGGATGAAGGAGGTGCGATAATAACCTATGCTCCGCCCGCACCTTAAGGCCCTGCTCCTGGCTGCCTTTTGCCTCACCCCGATCCATCTAAAGGCTCAAAACGATGACTTCCCGCGCGGCGTGCTGATTGAGCGAGTCGCCTGCCTGAGGCAGCCGCGCCAGACGTACGCTCTCTATCTGCCTTCGACTTACTCGCCGCAGGCTCCGCACCCGATCCTCTATTGCTTTGATCCAGCCGCCCGCGGACGAGTGCCGGTCGAGCTTTTCAGGGACCCGGCGGAGGAACGAGGTTATATCGTGGTCGGTTCGAACAACTCGCGCAACGGTCCTTGGGGCCCGATTCAGGAAGCCATCCAGGCGATCTGGGACGACACGCACGTCCGCTTCGCGTTGGACCCGCGGCGTTTCTACACGACAGGCATGTCCGGAGGCGGCGGCCCGGCTTGGACGCTGGCGGGATCTGGAGCCGCAGGAACCATCATCTCGGCCTCCGTCCTCGACATCACAGAGGAGCACTTGAAGAATGTCTCCTTCGTCTTCTTCGGTACTGCCGGCCTCGCGGATTTCAATTATCCGTATGTTGACCGGCACACCGAGGCACTCCTGAGGCTTGGGAAGCCCGCCCGCTTTGAAACCTTCGCCGGCGGTCACGCCTGGCCGCCTGAGCTCCTGGCCTTCGAGGCCCTCAAGTGGCTCGATCTGCAGGCGATGAAGTCCGGTCTCAAACCGCAGGATGACGCCTTCCTGGACGCTGAGCTCCAGCGCCGCAGGCAACAGGCAGCGGGTCTCGAGGCGGAGGGCAAGCTGTGGGAAGCCTGGATGGCCTGGCGGTACCTGGCTCTCGATTTCGCCGGCCTTCGCGATACAGGCGAATCTGAGGCAAAAGCCGCGGCTCTGGCCCGCGAAAAGAAGGTCCGGGACCGGCGCAAGGAGCTTGCGGACATCGCCCGAATCCAGGAGATGCGCGAGCGGGAGCTGATGCAATGGGCGGCTATCCTCGAGCGGCCCCAGGCGGGGACGCCGGCCCTGGGCGAGGACCGTCAGGAGGATTTTGCCGGCCGTGCCCAGGCCGAGTTGCGCCGGGCGATTTCGCAGCTGAAAAAGCAGTCAGAGCGCCCCATCTACGATCGGGAACGGATCCTCGGCCAGCGGCTGCTCGACGGCTTTTACATCGGCAGTTTCTACCACGCCCGCGAGCTGCTTGATCAGAAGGAGTACGGGCCGGCGGCGGCGGTTCTCGAAATTTGCCTGCAAGTCCGCCCCAAAGCGGCCGGAGCTCTGTTCGACCTCGCCCGGGCCTATGCCGGCCGCAAGGACAAGAGAAAAGCGCTGTCGAGCCTGGAGAAAGCCGTCGAGGCCGGATTCAAAGACGCCGAGGGTCTGAGAACCACAGCCGAGTTCGAAATCCTTCAAAAAGAAGAGCGTTACCAGCAGCTGCTGTCACGCCTCGGCCAGTAGATCTTGATGCCAATCTGGTGAAAAGGGTGCTTTTGCGTCGACTATCGGCAATAGCCGCCATCGTTTCGAGGCGGCGAGGAGTCAATCGTTATGTTTGAAGGGATCATGCCTCGTCGAGGCTTCTTGTCCGGTCTGGCGAGTGTCGCCGTCATGGCGGGCGCCTCCACGGCGGGCGGTTTGGCAAAGGACGATTCGAAGAGAGTGCACATCGCTTCAAGCGAATACTCTTGGACGGTCTTTTACACACGCGCGAAACGCAACTTCCGGGATTCTTTGAAGAGCGCTCTGGGAGAACTGCGTGCCAGTGGCATTGACGGCTTGGAGCCGATGGTCGACAGCCCCGCGGATATCGATCGACTCGTTCCTCTATTGCGGGAACACCACCTTGAAATGAGATCCCTCTACATGAACAGCGTTCTGCATGAGGCTCAGAAGGTGGACCAGAGCATTCAGCAGATCCTGGCCGTGGCGGGGAAAGCCAGGGCCGCAGGAACTCGAATCGTTGTGACCAACCCCTCCCCGATCCGGTGGGGAGCGCAAGAGGACAAGAATGACGAACAGCTCAAGGTGCAGGCCCGCGCACTGGAGAAGCTGGGGCAGGAGCTGAAGCTTCTCGGGCTGACGCTGGCTTATCACAATCACGACATCGAAATGCGCAACGGGGCGCGCGAGTTTCACCACATGATGGTGGGCACGGACCCAAAACTGGTGACACTATGCCTCGATGCGCACTGGATCTACCGGGGGAGCGGCAACTCGGAGCTGGCCCTGTCGGACATCATGAGGCTTTACGGACGACGGGTGTCCGAGGTGCACATCCGCCAGTCTCTGGCGGGAATCTGGAGCGAAACCCTGGGCGATGGGGATATTGATTACAGGGCTCTTGCCGCAAAGCTGCGCAGCCTGCAAGTCAAACCGCACCTCGTCGTCGAATTGGCGCTGGAAAAAGGGACTCCTCACACCATGGACCCGGTCGCGGCCCACCGCCAGAGCATTGAATACGCCCGGAGAGTGTTCGCGGGTTTCTGACTCTGCGGTTCAATACGGCACGAGGCATAGCCCGGGCCGCCTTCAGTAGACCGATTAGCTGCGGAACGGGTCCTGAATTTTCAATCCGCGGACAGTTCGGCCGTGCTGGAGGTCCTCGCTGTACAATTTCTCCGCGTTGGATCGTAGGGCAGACGCGACGATCAGGGCGTCAAAGAAGCGGTATCGTGTCTCGTTTTGGATCATCAACGCCTCTCGATACAGCTCTGCGGAGGGCATCACGCGGCAAAGAGGAAGCAGGACGGTGTGGAGATAGTCCTCTGCCTCCTGAAGGTTCATCGGCTTCGAGAACCGATGGAGCGCGACATTGAGAAACTCCTGAAGAACCTGCCAGCTGATGACGCCCGCCTGGCTCTCCAGGCCGGCCTTGATCAGTTCAATAGCCCTCGCCCGTTTCTCGGGCGCCCGGTCGTCGAAACTGTAGACAAAGACGTTGGTGTCGAGAAAGAACCTACCTTTCATTCATCTGGTCACGGGAGAATTTCCCGCCGCTCCTGACACCAGACAATTGTGTCATCAACCGATCGTAGTTCGCCCTCCTAGCCGAGTCCTGGCCCAGACTGGCAAGCCATTCCCGGAAAAGCTGGTTGAGAGTTGTAGAGCGCTGACGCGCAACTTCTCGAGCTCGCTCGATCTCGGACTCTTCGGCGCTTAAAGTGATGTTCTTCATAGAGCCACAGTGTACACTACCACAGTGCGCCTTTCCAGTCGGGCGACCTGTTCGCCAGGTGGAGTTGGGGCAGAGGCCAAGGTACTTTAATCATTTCCCGGCCCGAGCGCCGGTGGTATCTGGGTGTGTCGGATGGCACCCCTGGGGACCGGCTGGTGCCGCAAAGGAACCCTTAAGCAAATCCCGGTTGTTACCCCCCGTCTCGAATCTCCTCCTCCGTTTAGACGCCTGTCTCTAACTCATTGAACTGATTGGTGGAGGTAAGCGGATTCGAACCGCTGACCCCCTGCTTGCAAAGCAGGTGCTCTGCCAGCTGAGCTATACCCCCACACGATGATTCCGGCAGGCCACCAGTTTAGCATGCTGGGCGAGATGTCCAAAAGCCGATTGTCTCGCTTCTTCCACGGTCATGTCCCCGCAAACACCCACGGTCCCGACCACAGTGACGTCCCGAAAACATCCACAGTGATGTCCCGAACTCGTATACGAGCGGAGGAAGACAGGCTGGACGCGCTTCCTACGACCGCTGACCGCAGCTGCAAGGTTCTCTCGGGCTCGTACGCAGATCAACCGTTCTACTGCTTCTCCCGCAGCCGGCTCTTGGACAACTCGATCAGCATCAACAAGGCAAAGGAAATCAGGGCCAGAACGAGCGCCATCGCGTAAGCCGCAGGATAGTTGCGATCGTCCATCGACCTGAAAATGAACAGCGTGGCTGTTTCGGTCATTCCGCTCACGCCCCCGCTGACAACCAGGACGGCCCCAAACTCGCCGAGGGCCCGGGCGAAGGTCAGCGAGACACCGTACAGCATCCCCCATTTGATGGCGGGAAGTGTCACATACCAGAAGGCCTGCCAGGGCGAGGCCCCCAGTGTATAGGCCGCATCTTCACCCTCGGTCCCCAGGTGTCTGAGAACCGGCATCACCTCGCGGACCACGAACGGCAGCGAAACGAACGCGGTCGCCAGAAACATCCCGGGCAGGGCGAAGACAATCGGGGTCCCGAGCGCCTGCGGCAAAGCCTCGAACCAGCCACCGCGGCCGAACAGCAGGATCAACATCAACCCCGCAATAACCGGAGAAATCGCAAAAGGCAGGTCAACTACGCCGTTCAGAAAAGACTGACCCCAGAACTTGTCACGGACCAGCACCCACGCCGCACAGAGTCCGAGAATCGCATTGAACAGGCTCGCAGAAACGCCGAGGATCAGCGTCAGTTTCAAGGCGTGCAAAGCGTCCGGAGAGCTTAAAGCGCGATAGGCCACTCCAAAGCCCGAAGCGAGCGCCCCCCAGCTGATGGCCACGATCGGCGCTAAGAGGAGAACAGCCGTGTACAGGAGCACCAGAATGACCGGCAGGCTGAACCGGCGCCCTTCGCTGTCAGTGCCTCGATAGGGTATCTCAAATTCCGCCACGCGCGGTTTCCTTTCTCTTCTGCAGCCAGTCAACCACGAGGACGAGCGTAAACGACAATGAAAGCAACAGGATCGAGAGCGCGCTGGCCCCCGTTCTGTCTTCCGACTCGATGAGGCCGAAGATATGAACAGGGGCCGTCAGGGTGCGCCCGGGTATGTTGCCGGATACGACCACAATCGAACCGAATTCGCCAATCGCCCGGGCGAATGTCAGAAGCGAGCCCGTCAGTATCGCCGGGAAGATAGAAGGCAGCACGATTCTCCAGAACGTGGTCCAGCGGGAGGCGCCGAGAGTGTACGCTGCTTCTTCCTGGTCCAGGCTCATAGCGAGCAAAACGGGCTGCACGCTGCGCACGGTAAACGGGTAAGTGACCACGAGCAAGGCCAGCACGATCCCCGGCCGGGCAAAGACAATCTCGACACCGTAAGGGGTCAGCCACTGCCCGAACAGACCCTGTGGACCATACAGAATCACGAGCATGACCCCCGTCACCAGTGTGGGAATAGCGAACGGCATGTCGATAAACGCATTCAGAAGGCGTTGACCCGGGAACCGGTTTCGGACAAGCACATAGGCGGCCATGGTTCCCATGACCGCGTTGATGAGGGTCGTCACCCCGGCCGTCAACAGAGTGAGGGAAAGCGCCTGGGCGGCGACCGGCTGAGTGATCGATTGCCAGAAATGCCTGAGCCCCTGCTCGAACCCGGCATGCAGGATTGCCGCAACCGGAAGCAGAATCATGGCTCCGAGGTACAGGGCGGCCCCGGTCCGCAGCCCCCAATTTCCCCACGGCCGGGAAGGCGCCAGGGGAGGCGCCTCAGGTTCGCGCGGTCCAAGTGTCCCCGATGTCATCAACGGTTCCCGTGAAGTCCCTGATAAGCGCGCGTGTACACACCTTCCGGTCCGAAGATATCCTGGATAACGCGCGGCCACCCGCCCAGAAAATCGATCGTCCAGAGGTCTTGAACCGGGGGGTATTTGACTGCGAATTCCCTGGCGACCTCGGGATCCACCGATCGAAGGCCGTGCTCAGCATAAGCCCTTTGGCTCTCTTTGCTCCACAGGAATTCGAGGAAGGCTTCGGCTACCGGCCGGACACCGTGCTTATCAACATAGGTGTCCACGAGAGCCGCTGGGTTCTCAATCAGGATTGTCGAGCGAGGTATCACGTAATCGTACTTCTGCCCGGCCGCCTGGCCGACCAGGACTTCGTTCTCATACGTAATTGCCACGTCGCCGATTCCCTTCTCGAAGTTGGTGATCGACTCGCGGGCCCCCTTGTCCATGATAGAAACGTTCTTGAACACTGACTTCAGGACGTCGGCGCCCGCTTCCGGCTGGTCTTTCTCCACTCCGGCATAGCCGCGCAGCGCCGCCCCGTACAGGGCACAGATGTTCCACATGGCGCCCCCGGAAGTCCGGGGATCGGGCGTCAGGACATTCAAGCCGGGGCGGGCGAGGTCCGGCCAGTCTCGAATCTGCTTGGGATTACCGGGACGCACCGCCAGAACCACAATCGAAGTGCTGACCATTCCCTTGTGCGGCTTCTTTTGCCAGTCGTGCTTGATCAGCCCGGCCTTGACGATCTTTTCCACGTCGCCCGCCAGGGACAGGGCAACGACGTCCGCTTCGAACCCGCCGATGACCGCCCGGGCCTGCGCCCCGCTCCCCTGATAGGACTGGCGGAAATCGACCTGCTGTCCAGTCTTGTTCTTCCAGTAGCGTTGAAAGGCCGGGATGATGGACCGGCCGTAAGCTTCCCGCGGCGTGGTGTAGGCGGCCAGGACCAGCGTAACGGTCCCCGAGTCATATTCTTGCGGACCAGTGCGACAGGCAGGAACAACCAGGAATAGTGAGAGCAGTATTGCGGACCACCGACAATGGCTTCGTTCAGGCATGCTCATTTCCTTGAATATGCCGGAATGTATGTTAAACGGCCCGGAGTGTCAAACCACAGAACTGCGCTAGACTTCGGGCATGCCGGCCGCTGGTCGGTCGGCCGCAGTCGCTTTCCTGCGCCCGCGGTGAATCCATTCCCGGACCGACTGGGTCACCACGAAAAAGGCCGGGATCAGGAGGATCGCCAGACCCGTTGCGGCAATCATCCCCCCGAAGACCGTGGTGCCGAGCGAGCGCCTGGCAATCGATCCGGCGCCGGTGGCCCAGACGAGCGGCGCCACTCCCAGGATAAAGGCGAGCGCGGTCATCACCACAGGCCGGAACCGCAGGCGAGCGGCTTGAACCGCCGAATCCAGGATGGAATGGCCGTGTTCCTCGCGCAAGACACGAGCAAATTCAACGATGAGGATGGCGTTCTTAGCCGACAAACCCACCAGCATGACCAGCCCGATCTGCGCGTAAAGGTCCAGATTGAGTCGGGCCAGGGCAAGCCCCACCAGAGCGCCGAGAACCGCGATCGGGACGGACAGCATAACCGCTCCCGGAATGCTCCAACTCTCATATTGGGCAACCAGAAACAAGTAAGAGAACAGCAGGGCCAGGGCGAAGAGAATCGGGCCTTGCGAGCCGCTTTCCTGCTCCTGGTAAGACATCCCGGACCAATCGAATTTCATGCTGCGAGGCAGAATGCGGGCGGCGATTTCCCGCACGGCGGCCATGGCGTCGCCGGAACTGTATCCGGGACCCGGTTCCCCGTTGATCGTGATAGCCCGATACATGTTGAAACGGTTAATCGTTTCGGGACCGACTCGCGGCTGGAAAGACACGAGGGTGTTGACCGGGACCATCTGCCCGGCGCTGCTTTTCACATAGAGCCGCCCGATATCCTGCCGGGCGCTCCGGTACTGCGTTTCGGCCTGCACGATAACGCGGAACACCCGGCCGAATTTATTGAAGTCATTCACGTAGAAAGAACCGAGCTGAGTCTGCAGCGTACGGAACACGTCGCCGACCGGGATTCCCAAAGCCTGGGCCTGCTTGCGGTCGACCTCCAGCCGCAATTGCGGGACATTCGTCTGGTAGACGCTGAACATGTTCCGGATGCGCGGATCCTGGTTGCCCGCTACCACGAGAGCGCGCATGGCCTGCGCCAGCGTCTGGGGATCACCTGAACCGAGGTTTTCCAGCTGAAGCTCGAAGCCCGCCGTCTGACCCAATCCACGAATGGGGGGCGTCTGGTAGGCAAACATCATGGCGCCTTGGATGCTTCCCACGTTCCGCCGGATCTGGCTCATAATGCTCTGGATCGAAAGGTCCGGCGTCTTGCGCTCGTCCCAGTCGTCCAGTCCGATGATGACCCGCGCCGCGTTCGCGCCTCCCGACCCGCCGATCGTGTTGATGCGGAAAATTCCCGGGATGGTCTGGATCGCCTGCTCGATCTGCCGGGTTACGGCTGCGGTCCGGGCCAGCGAGGCGCCATCGGGAAGAAGCACGTTCGCGAAAATAACTCCCTGATCCTCGGTCGGCAGAAAGCCTTTCGGCATCGCCTTGTACATCACATACACGCCGGCCCCGACGGCCGCGAACACCAGCACCATGATGATCAAGTGCCGGGCCACGAGCCGGACCCCGAACTTGTACCCGCCGGTCCCCCAGAGGAAACCCTTGTTGAACCACCGGAGGAAGAAGACGGGCCGCGGAGGTTCCCGCCTGAGCAGGTGGGCGCAAAGAGCCGGGCTCAGAGTGAGTGCCACAAAAGCGGAGATTGCAAAAGAGATGGCGATGGTGACCGCAAACTGACGGTACAGGACCCCGGTGATGCCGGGAGAGAAGGCCACGGGCACGAAGATCGCCGCCAGTACCAGCGCTGACGCGATGATCGGCCCCGTCACTTCACTCATGGCGACGCGCGCCGCTTCTTTAGGCGGGAGGCCCTGCTCAATGTGCCGCTGCACGTTTTCGATGACGATGATTGCGTCATCGACGACCAGGCCGATCGCGAGCACCAGGCCGAACAACGTGAGCGAATTGATGGAAAACCCGAACATCCTGAGGAACACGAACGTCCCGATCAAAGAAACGGGAATGGCGGCGAGCGGCACGATGGTTGCTCGCCAGTCCTGCAGAAACACGAAAACTACCAGCACCACCAGGCCCAAAGCAATGAAGAGGGTTTCCACCAACTCAAAGAGCGATCTCTTGATAAACAGGCTCTCGTCCCGCGTGACGGAATACTCCATGTCTTCGGGGAACTGGGCCGACAGCCTCTTCAGGGCGGCCGTCACACCGTTGGCAACCTCGAGCGCGTTGGCCTCCGGGAGCTGGAAAACCGCGAAAGTCACGCTCGGCTTGCCGTTCAGCCGGGCAAAGGAGTTGTACGACTGAGCGCCCAGCTCTACCCGGGCAATGTCGCCAATCCGAACCAGCGACCCGTTCGGGTTGGCGCGGACAATGATGTCCTTGAACTCCGCTTCTTCCGTCAGCCGTCCCTTGGACAGGATCGAGTACTGGAACTGCTGATCAGGCAGGGAGGGCGCCGAGCCGATCTGACCTGCGGCCGCTTGGATGTTCTGGTCCCGAATAGCCTTGGTCACTTCGTCGACGCCGATCCCGAGGCTCGCCATCCGGTCCGGGTCAAGCCAGATGCGCATTCCGTAATCACGGGCGGTGAAGATGTTCACGTCGCCCACGCCGGGTACCCGGGCCAGCTCATCCTTCAGGTAAATCCCGGCGTAGTTTCCCAGAAACACATCATCGTAGGTCCCTTCAGGCGAGTAGAGGTTCACCACCATCAGCATGCTGGTCGAGCTCTTGCGCACGGAAACGCCGCGCTGAACCACCTCGGACGGGAGCTGCGGGGTGGCGAGAGCAACTCGATTCTGAACATTGACCGCCGCGATATCGGGATCAGTGCCGACTTTGAAGCTGACGGAGAGCTGATAGCTGCCGCTGTTGGAGCTCATGGACGACATGTAAATCATGTCTTCCACCCCGTTGATCTGTTGTTCAATCGGAGCGGCGACGGTCGCCTCGATGACTTCAGCGCTCGCGCCCGGGTAAAACGCGCTGACCTGCACCTGTGGAGGCGTGATATCGGGGTACATCGCGATCGGAAGCTGGCTGACGGTGATGGCGCCGGCCAGCACGATGACCAGGGAGATCACCATCGCGAACTTGGGCCGCGAGATAAAGAAATTACTGAGCACCGGCCGGACCTCCTTCACTCCCCGGGACGGCTGCTACAGGATTGATCCGGTTGCCTGGCGTCACCTTCTGAATACCCCCGGAAATCACTGATTCCCCTTCCAACAGGCCCTCGGTGATGATCAGTTCTGTTCGAAATTCGCCCCCCACTTTGATGCGCCGGATCTGGGCCTTCTTCTCCTTGTCGACGGTAAACACGAACGGTCCCACCTGGTCGGTCTGCACCGCGGCCTGAGGAATCACCAGGCGGTAGGTGCTGCTGCGCTCAGTCTGGACGACGGTGACGAACTGTCCGGGCCGCAGCAGCAGCTGAGGGTTCGGGAAGGTGGCGCGCAAGGTGATGGTCCCGGTTCCCCGGTCGACGCGGTTGTCCTGGAAATCGATTCGTCCCTCGTGGGGAAAGAGGGACCCGTCGACCAGGCGGATGGTCGGAATCAGTCCGGAAATTCCCTGCCCGCCCCGGCGGCCGACCGCAGCGGTCTCCTGGAGTCTCAAATAGTCACGCTCGCTGATGGGGAATAAAACCCACATTGGATCCAGGCGGATGATGGTCGCGAGCACCCCGCTTTCCGGCCCTACCAGGTTGCCGACGTGCACGGCCGTTCGGCCGATCCGCCCGCTGATCGGCGCGCGGATCTCGGTGTATCCGAGGTTCAGCGTGGCCTCAACCAGCCGCGCCCGGCGTTCCTTCAGCAACGCCCGGGTTTCCAGGACCTTGCTTTCGGCCGCTTCCACATTGGCCTTCGAGGTCCCGCCGGTGTCCTTAACCGTGTTGAGCCGGGCGAGGAACTTCTCGGCGTTTTCGAGGGTGGCCTCGGTTTGTGCGACCGCAGCCTCGGCTATCTCGACTGCGGCCTGGTAAGGCTCCTGTTCGATCAGGTACAGCAGGTCACCCTGCTTGACGTCGGCGCCTTCTTCGAAGGTCTGCCTGGTGAGGAAGCCTGTGACCCTGGCGCGCAGGTCCACGAAGGAGACCGATTCGGTCCGGCCCACGTACTCCGTGCTGGCGGACACCGCGACTTTCCTGACCGGCGTGACCGTAACCGAGGGCGGAGGGGGTGCCGGCGGCCCGGCCGCCTGCTGCGAAGCCGCGCAACCGCACAGCAGGATCAGAAAGAGCGGTGAGTATTTGAAGAGCGTCATATTATTGAACCTGAATATTGTCGGGCCTGCGCCGGAATTGCTGCTACGGCCTCGCCGGCGCAGGCTGGGGTGGCAACGGCGCCCATCCTCCCCCCAGCGCTTTGTAAAGACGAATCAATTCAGAGGTTACGGCCCCGTCTGTCTGAGCCAGCTGGTCCTGAAAAGACAGCAGCGAGCGCTGCGATTCGAGCACTGGCTGGAAGTCCACCAGGCCGGCCACGTAGTTCGCCCGCACGGTCTCCACCGCGCGCTCGGCTGCTTCGGCCGCTTCCTGAAGAGAGCGGCGTCGGACCTGCTGATCCGCATACGCCACCAAGGCGTCCTCCACCTCCTGAAGCGAGAGGAGGATTGACGACTGGTAGTCCAGGAACGCCTGTTCCTGGTGGGCGGTCTGGATTTCCACTTGTTGCCGCAGCCGGCCGGCATCAAACAGCGTGTAAAAAGCGCTCGTCCCCATCGAGCCGATCAGATTCCCCAAAGACAGGGGATTGCCTTTCGTGATGAAGTCATAGCCTATCGAGCCGGGCAGCCCGAAATGGGGATATCTTGCGGCGGCGGCCACCCCGACCTGGGCGGTTCGAGCCGCCAGGATGCGCTCGGCCCGGCGGACATCGGGTCGCCGGCGCAAAACGTCGGCCGGGATACCGACTGCGAGCTTTGCGGGAGCAACCGGGATGGGAGCTGCCTTTCTCAGCTCGTTCGAAAGCTCGCCCGGATTCGCACCCAGCAGCACCGCCAGCCGGTTTTTCGCCTGCTCGAGACGGGTCTCAAGAGTCGGGATTCGGGAGCGGGTGTCGGCCACCGCGTAACGGGCCTGATCGACGTCGAGGCGATTGGTCAGGCCCGCCTCGAAGCGCTGTTCGGCCAGCCGCAGCGAATCCTGCTGAATACTGAGATTGTGTTCCGCAATGGCGAGCTGGCGCTGGAACTGGCGCACCTCGACATAGTTGATTGCCACTTCGGCCACCAGGCTGACCAGCGTGTCACGGAGAGACTCCTGGCTGGCTTCGATGCCCGCGTCCGCAGCCTCAATGGAACGGCTTATCCCGCCAAAGAGATCCGCTTCCCAACCGGCGTCAAATCCGGAGCTGAACAGTCCGGCGTGAGCGCCTTTCCCCGTTTTGTCCGAGCCCCGGTTGTAGGCCGTCAGGCCGGAGGCGGTGATCGTCGGAAAGCGGTCCGATTCGGCTATGCCTCGTTCGGCTCGAGCCTGGCGCAGAGCGAGTGCCGCCCGACGCACATCCAAGTTGCCTCGGACCGCTCGTTCGATCAGGCTCTCCAGCATCGGGTCATCCAGCGTCGTCCACCAGCGCGCCAGAGTGTCGTCATCGACAGCCGCCGCGCACAACCCCTCCGACAAGTCGGTACTCCAGTTCGGAGGCGGCGGGATCATCGGTTTCTTGTAGTCCGGTCCGACAGCCCTGCAAGAAAACTGGATCAGTACAGGCAGGAGCAACAACGAGCTGGAAAAATAGCGGGTTCCTCTCAAGCCGTCCCTCGACAATCTCAACTACGAGGCGTGTGCGCCGACATTTCAAACACACGATATTAGCAAAGGCAGGAACCGGTCAGCAAAACCTCATTCGGCGCGGGGTGTGGTAACCCCTCAGTTTTTTGTTCGGAGTGTGGCAGCAACGAGGAGAGAGGCCGGTGC
>JBHGBF010000153.1:0-13557 GCA_041946865.1 Acidobacteriota bacterium
GCCTAACGCCTTCGGCGTAAAAAACGTTCACACATGTGTTTATTTTCGCCAAAGTCCAGGGGCTGAAAGGCCGGTACATATTAGCCCAGGGCGGAGCGTCTTTTGCGCAGCCCTGGGTCATGGAGATCGCGCGACGACCAGCCCTGTAAGGGCGTAAGAGGCAGCAATCGTGCCACCCTTCCGCCCTCGGGGTTGTCAGCCTTCGCCTCTTCTGCAAGAATGATTTGCGTCTATCAAGAAAGGAGTGTTCCCATGGCAAAGCGACCCTTGAATGTCGGACTGATTGGCGGAGGCGCTGGCGCCTTTATCGTTCATCCCCACCAGAAGGCAATCCACTCCGACGCTACTCGCCGCGTTACCTGCGCGGCATTGCACCCGGACCCCAAGGTGGCCATGCAGGAGGCCGAGAATTGGCCCTATGCCATCAAGGGCTATCGAAGCTATGACGAGCTGATTGAACAGGAAAGCCAGAAGCCTTTGGGCGAGAGGGTCGACTATGTCACAATCGTCACTCCCAACAACGTGCACTTCGACCCCGCCATGAAGTGCATCAAAGCCGGGATTCCCGTTTTCTGTGAAAAACCGTTGACCGTCACGCTCGAGGAGGCCGACAAGCTGGTCGCAGCGGTCAAAGACAAGAAAATCCCCTTCGGCGTCTCGCACACCTACCTGGGACATTGGACAGCCCGATTCAGCCGGCATATCGTCCGCAGCGGACTGATCGGCCAGGTGCGGTTCGTTGATTCGTACTACCTGCAAGGCTGGCTGGCCGAGCGGGCTGAGGACAAGGGCGTCATGCAGGCCGAATGGCGGGTTGATCCAAAGCGAGCCGGCGCCAGCAATTGCGGCGGAGATATAGGCACGCACGCCCTCATGCAGCTGCGCTATATCACCGGGCTGGAGGTGAAACAGCTAAGCGGGCACGTCGAGACCTTCGTCACCGGACGGAGGCTCGATGATGCATTCATTGCTTATCTGAAGCTTGACAACGGCGCCCAAGGCACGGTCAGGGCACTGCAGATTGCAATCGGTCACAAGAATGATCTGGGAATTGAGGTCTACGGGTCCAAAGGCACCCTGATCTGGAAGCAGGAAGATCCTGAGAAGGTCGTTATTCACCTGCTGGGCCAGCCGGATCGTGTCTATTGGCGTAATGCCGTCACTCCGCACGACGGCTTCCTGGGCGACATTCCCGAATGGCTCATGAAAGAGCCGACGATTCCGAGCGGACACCCGGAAGGCTTCCATGACGCTTTCGCCCGGCTGCACCGGTGCTTCGAAGAGGATGTGAGAGCTTACGAAGAAGGCAAGCCACTGCCGAACGCAGACGGATCAAAGTATGCAACGGTGGAGGACGGCCGGATAGGGATCGCTTTCGTGGCCGCCGCCGTGGAAAGCGCGCGCAACGGCAACTCCTGGGTGCCGATGAAGTAAGCTGATCGAGGTTGGGAGCGCACGCCTCTTGTGAGCTTGTGACGTTTACACGAGCGATTCTGCAAGCCGCACGAGCAGGCAAGAGACCGGCGCTCCCCGCCTTACCCCTTCACCTTCGCGATCACCAGCGTAGCGTCGTCGTACTGAGGGGCCCCAGCGCTGAAGGCGCTCACGTCCCGCTCTATCAACTCCAGGGCGCCCGCAGCGTCGCAGGCCGAAGCCTCCACAAACTGCGCGACCAGCCGCTCCTCGCCGTACATCTCCTCCGCCGCATTCCGAGCTTCTACAATCCCGTCGGTGTACATCACCAGGAGCTCACCCGGCTTGAGCACCCGCGTGGAGGAAGCAAAATCGAGGTTCGGGAGGAGTCCAAGAACCGGCCCCCCGTCACTGAGCGCTTCCACGCTCACCGTCGTCCGGTCGAAGACGAATGGCGGATTGTGCCCGGCATTCGTGTATGTCAGCTCCAGGGTCTCCATGTCGAGAATCGCCCAGAACAAGGTCAGGTACTTTTCCAGGGGGGTGTCACGCACCAGCATTCGGTTCATGGCCGCCGTGATCTCACTCATCGAGGCCTGGCTGTCCATCTGCGTGCGCAGCGCGCCTCTGACCGCCGCCATGATCATGGCCGCCGGCAGGCCTTTCCCGGACACATCGGCGATGATCAGAGCGCAATGCTTCGGATCAATCGGCACGACGTCGTAATAATCGCCGCCGACCTCGGAAGCCGGCCAGCTTTTCCCGGCCAGCGTCACCCGGTCATAGCCTGGAATCTCCTTCGGCCAGAAGCCGACCTGGATTTCCCGCGCCAACAAGAGTTGCTGTTGCAGTCGCTCCTTCTCCAGAGAGGCCTGATAAAGCTGGGATTTTTCGATGGCAATTGCCGCCTGGTCGGCAAATGCCGAGAAAATAGGTATGTCACTCTCCTCGAAAACCCCGTCGTCACGCCGATTGATCGCCTGCAGCACGCCTGTCACGTGACCCTGCGAATCTCGCAAGGGAACACAGATCAGGTTCCTGGTCCGGAAAGGGCTTTTGGAGAGATCGCCGAAGAAGCGGGGATCGCGGCGAGCATCATTGGCGATCAGCGGCTCTCCCGAGGTCGCAACCCACCCGGCAAAACCTTTTCCAGGCGGGATTCGAAGGCCGGAGATTTCCGCGCTTACCGGGCCCGTGGGCAAGGTGATGATCAGCTCCTGAGTTTCGGGATCCAGCATCATCAGGGAACTGGCTTCCGCATCCATGATGGTCTTGGCGGCGTCCATGATCGTGCCGAGCACTGAAGCCAGCTCAACCCTGGTGTTGATCCGTCTGACGGCATCAAGCAGCAACGAAAACCGGGATGGCAGGTTGGAAACCACTCTTCTGACTCCTTCAGCGCCGCTAAGATCGGATCCGTATGAGCGGCACGCTCGCTTCCCCGGCGTCCGGCTCGGCGTCTTCGCCTTCGTACACGACTCTCTCCAGAAACAGACCGGAGGCAGGCGCAGTCAGTTCCGCAGGCCGAGTGGAGCGAAACTGGAGAAAGCGCCGAACCTCCTCGACAGCCAGCTTCCCGCGTCCCACTTCAACCAGAACTCCGACCAGACGTCTTACCATTTTCCACAAAAAGTGCGAGCCCTGTATACGGATCAGAATCAGATCCCCGCTCTCCTCAATCTCGAGCCTCTCAATCAGGACGCGGGTAGACTTTTCTTCGGGTTCATCCGCCGTGAAAGACTTGAAATCCCGCATGCCCAGGAGCAGCTCGGCCGCTTCTCGCATCCGGCTGAGATCGAGCTGGTCCGGAACCCACCAGACGTAGTTTTTGCCAAAAGCCGTCCGCCGGCGGGATATCTGGTAAAGGTAGACGCGCGCCACGGCATGGTGGCGGGCGTGAAAGCGGGCAGGGGCCAGCTCCACCCGAAGGACGTTGATGTCTGGCGGGAGTTCGTCATTTAACCGGCGTTGGAGGTCGCGAGACGACAGGCGGGTGTCCACATCGAGATGAGCGACCTGGAGGAGGGCGTGAACGCCCGCATCCGTTCGGCCGGCGCCTTGAAAGTCAAATGGCTTGCCGGGAAATAACGCCTCCAGGGCCTTGGCTATCTCCCCCTGCACCGTGCGCGCATTCGTCTGAATCTGCCACCCCCGGTAGCGGGTGCCCTGATATTCGAGAAAGACCTTGAATCGCGGCATGAGCCTTCGCTCTGACAAGTTCTCACTTTAGAACACGCCCGTCACCCCGTCACCCCGCTTTTCTTCATCCTTCATCCTTCATCCTTCCCCGCTCCTGTCACCATGTCACCTTGTCACCTCTCCGCCAGCCCCACCTCGAAGATCATCGCGCTCAGTTCACGTTTGTCGTCCGGCGTCTCCGGCCGGAACGTCTTGTCAAACGCCAGCTCGATCCCGACCAGGCCCAGTGCGGGAAGCGAGGGCAACAAATACTTCACTTCGAACTCCTCGCGTTCTCTGCAGAAATGCTCGCCGACAGGGATCTTTCTATCGGGGGTCAGGCAAGCGCGTACCTCCAGACGGTTCTCAGGGAGGGGCGAATACCCCTTGACGCGAACAAACCGCCCCCTTCCCCGGTTTTCCAGGTAGCAGGACGCCTGGTTCCTCATCCATCGAAAGCCCGATCCCTTGTTCTCGTGCCAGTACCATCCTTCCCCGAGCTGGTACCCGTAGGCGTCTTTTCGGAAGTCGATGACCGGCTGGAAATCAGAGACCTGGGCGGAAGGCTGGTTCTGTTCGTAAAACCAGTTCCGCCGCAGCTTCCTTCTCAAAAGCTCCTTGGCAGGACTTTTCACGAGAACCCCCCAGAACTCCGCGTGCGGGTACCACCCGAGCCCCAAGTAGGCGAAGAAACCGGCCCAGGGAGCATTCTTGAGAAAATCCAGTCGGTCCAGCCCGCAAGGAAGGTCGTGCAGGAACGTGAGGCCGCTGTTTTTCAGGCTTCGCTTGAAGACGCGGGGTGACAGAAGTCGGATCTCCGCAAAAGTGTTGTGCTCTTTGAGAAAGCCCGGATTGAAGAGCCCGATGTACCGGTCCGCCAGAAAGCGGGGCAGGAACTGAGGGAAATACAGGCGGGAATGCCCCTCGAAGGGGTTCCACAGATTCGGCGTGGTCAGAAAGATCATGCCGAAAGGCCGGAGGACGCGCTTCAATTCTTGCAGAAACCGGGTCTGCAGCGCCTCTCCTCCCTGGACGTGCTCGATCACGTCGAAGGCGAAGACATAGTCGAAACAGGCGTCCCGAAAAGGCAGGGCGACGCCGCTGCATTGCAGGTATTTGCGTTGGAGGTCCGGATCAGCGAACTTCAGAACGTGGAGGTTGTAGTCGGCTCCGACATACAGCCTGCACTTCCCGCCGATGATCTCCCCCAGGCCGCCCGTGCCGCACCCGATGTCCAGCACTTGCTTGCCGTCGAAGTTGATCAGGGTCAGGCGCTCAAAGGAGCGCAGCAGGGCTTCGTTACGTTCCTTGCTATGCTGCCAGTAATCAACCCACCGGCTGATGGCCTCACGGTCTTCAGCGCCGAAGATCTCCCGGGCTTGATCCTGGAGTGATTGCTTTCGATGTGCCATGGGTTTAGGCAGGACGAGTCAACTGCGGACCGCAGCCATGGACGAGTCGATCCAGGCTTCGAGCTGGCTTCGGGGCATGGCGCCGGCGATCTGATTGATTTTATTGCCGCGATCAAAAAGGATCAACGTAGGGATCGAAAAAATCTCGAACCGGGAGGCTAGCTCGACATTTTCATCCGTGTTCACCTTGACGATCTTCAGTGACCCGCTTCTTCTCGCAGCCAGGTCTTCGAGTATGGGGGCCACCGCGCGGCACGGACCGCACCACGGGGCCCAGAAATCGACGAGAACGGTGCCCGGGCAATCCAGAACCTCTTTCTGGAAGTCGGCGGCGCTCACGTGAACCGGCTTCGTAGACACGGTCAAGGGCTTGCCGCACCTCCCACAGACCGGCAGCGCCGTCAGGCGACGTTCGTCAACGCGGTTCATCGCTCCACAGGCAGCGCACTTCAGCATTATCTTGTCGGTCATAATCGAGTCTCTCTGATGACTTTAGCACGCTGCGCCGGCGTTCACCACTTGTCGCGGCTGCCAACGGACGACTGCCGAATCCGCCGCCGTGGTCCACTATGTCGATGTCGTCCACTTCGTCCATAATGAGATCCAGCATGCGAACCGGATATGCGCATCTTCCGCTGCATGGCGGCAAAGCCCCAGCCTGGCTCTTCTCACGGATGGTCCGCCTGGCCCGCGAGATCACCTGCCACATCGTATCGGAGTTTGGTCCCCGCGAGGTCCTCAACCGGCTTTCGGATCCGTTCTGGTTCCAGGCCTTCGGCTGTGTGCTCGGCTTTGACTGGCACTCGAGCGGGCTTACCACGACGACCTGCGGGGCTCTGAAAGAAGGCATACGAGGTCTTGAAAAGGACCTTGGCCTTTTCGCCGCCGGCGGTAAGGGAGGCGTTTCCCGGAAAACTCCTCAGGAAGTCACGCTGGCCTGCGAGCGTCTGTCACGAGATCCGCAGTCACTGGTCTATGCCGGCAAGATGGCAGCAAAGGTGGACAGTGCAGCGGTGCAGGATGGTTACCAGCTCTATCACCACGCCTTCTTTTTCACGGCGGACGGCAGCTGGTGCGTCGTCCAGCAGGGGATGTCCGATCAGACGCGCATGGCACGCCGTTATCATTGGCTCTCGTCGTCTGTTTCGGACTTCGTTTGCGAGCCGCACTCCGCCGTTTGCTGCGACAGCCGCGCCCCCGCTATGAACCTGGTGGCGCTTGAAGCGGATGACGTACGCAAGGCGTCGGCCGAGATTGCCGGCCAGACGCCGGAAAAGACCCTGGATCTGGTTTCCCGCCTTCCGAACCTCGTTCTCCCTCGCCGTCATGAAGTGTCACCAGTCGACATCAATCCGGCCTATTTGAAAAAGATCCTCGTGCAGACCTACGAAGCAGCTCCGGCGGACTATGAAAGCCTGCTCGCGCTGCCCGGGGTGGGGGCCAAGACTTTACGGGCGCTGGCTCTGGTTTCCGAACTGATTTACGGCGCCAGGCCTTCCTTTCGCGATCCGGCCCGGTTCTCCTTCGCCCACGGCGGCAAGGACGGTACGCCTTTCCCGGTGGATCGCCCCACCTACGAGAAAACCATCCAGGTCCTGCACAACGCGCTTAACCACGCACGTGTCGATCATTCAGAAAAAATCGGGGCGCTCAAAAGGCTCGCGCGCTTCGAGTCGTAGTCACGCGCCTGTTTGCGGCGCCGCTCTATCCCGATCGTCTACCCAGTCGCGCTAACCGCGGCCCTCGTTGTACGATTACACCTATGCGACCGCGAATCTTCGTTCTTTTCCTGTTGCTTCAGTCTGTTTTCCTGGCCGGGCAACCGGGCGATCCCTTCCGGTTCAACAACCGGGGAGTCGCTTACCTGGAGCAGTATGAATTCAGACCGGCATCAGAGGAGTTTCAGAAGGCCCTGCAGGCCCGGCCTGATTTTGTCCCCGGCAGGGTCAATCTTGGGATCGCCTACTACTACCTGGCCGATTATCCAAAAGCCGCGGAGCAGTTTCGGGAGGCTCTGAAACAGGACCCGAAACAGCCTCATGCCCATTTCATGCTGGGGCTGATTCTGGGAAAAGAAAAGAACCGGGAAGAGGCGTTTGAGCATTTTCGGCGGGTGCTCGCGGCGGACCCTGACGACGCGGCCACCCATTACAACCTGGGTCTCCTTTACTCACGGAACCGGGAGTACGACTCCGCCGTTGCCTCATTCAAGAGAGTACTCGAAGTCGAGCCCTATCACGTCTCAGCGCTCTACAACCTGGCTATGACGTTGATGCGCGCCGGGAAACAAGACGAAAGCCGTCAGGCCATGGCCCGATTCCAGCAGTTAAAGGCAGGGGACCAGGCCGGCGGGCCGATGGGAGCCATGGGCGTGCAATATGGCGAAGAGGGCAAGTATGCTCTGGGCATCGGCCAGTATGAGCCGCCGGCGGCCCAATCGGACAAACAACTCGCCATCCGGTTTGTGGAGGCGAACGCCGACGCGAATGTCCAGTTCATTCACGCAGGAACGGGAAAGAACCCGATCGGGACCAGCTTGAAACGCGCCGAATTCTCGCGAGAACTAGCCGAGAAAACCATCGTTCCCGGCCTCGGATCGGGCGCGGCCTTCCTGGATTACGACAAAGACGGAAAGATGGACCTGTTCGTGGTCGACGCCAATGGCGGAGCCCAGGGCGCCGGAAACGTTCTTTACCGCAACCTGGGAAGCGGCGAATTCCAGGACGTGACGGCCGCTTCCGGCCTTGGTCTGAAGCATCTGGGCATGGGAGCGGCTGTCGGCGACTTCAACAACGACACATACCCCGATCTGTTCGTGACCGGATATGGCGGAAATCACCTCTTCCGCAATGAAAAGAACGGCCGATTCACGGACGTTACCCAGGAGGCCGGAATTCCGAATTCGCCCACCCGGTGGAGCCTCAGCGCCGCCTTCTTCGATTTTGACCACGATGGAGACCTCGATATCTACGTGGCAAATTTCGTGGACCTGACCGCCCTTCCCCAAAAGGAGACTTTCGTCTTTCCTGACGATTTCGAAGGCCAGGAAAACCAGTTGCTTCGCAATAACGGGAATGGAACTTTCGCCGATGTCGCCGCCCAGGCTCACGTGACAGGCGGCAAGGCCAGGAGTACTTCCGTTATCTTCCTCGATTACAACAACAGCCGTGACATCGATTTTCTGGTCGTGAACCAGGGTGCGCCCCCACATCTGTTCAGCAACAAGCGCGATGGAACCTTTGAAGACGTTGCCGCGCAGGTGGGATTGACCGCTTCAAACGCCGGCGGGCCCAGCTCGGGTGATGTCGACAAGGACAGTTTTCAGGACCTGATCCTGGCCAGCTTTCACGCCCCGGTTTTCAGAAACCGCGTCGGGCGAAAATTTGTCGAGCTGCAGCCCGGGAATCCCCCGCAGCCCGTCCCCGCGTGGGCGAGCGCGATCTTCGACTACGACAACGACGGCTGGCTGGATTATCTCATCCTCCAGGACCAGGCCCGGCTGCTTAAGAACCAGGGAACACGGGGGTTCACGGATGTCTCGAATCAATGCGGTCTTTCAGCGCTGCAGACCGGCTCGGCCCGCAGCCTCGCCGTTGCGGATTACGACGGCGATGGCGACAACGATCTTTTCATGACCGTCAATGGCGGCAAGCCGTTGCTTCTGCGTAACGACGGCGCCAACCAGAACCGCTCGCTGCGGATTGACCTTTCCGGCCTGCGCGACAACAAGGGCGGCGTAGGCGCGAAAGTCGAGGTTCGTGCGGGCCAGGCTTGGCAAAAGCTGGAGATCAACGGGAACGTAGGGTTCCTTTCGCAGAGTTCGCCCGAGCTCGTGTTTGGCCTCGGGAACAAGGATCTGGCTGATTCGATCCGCATCCTGTGGCCGACCGGGGTCCTCCAGGCGGAGTTGGACCGTCCGGCAGGCCGGCCGGCGAAAATCGAGGAGGTTGACCGTAAAGGCACCTCCTGTCCGCTGCTGTACGCTTGGAACGGCCTGAAATACGACTTCGTGACCGATTTTCTCGGCGGCAGCGCCTTCGGATACCTGGTCGCTCCCGGAGTCTACGGCTCTACCGACGTCGACGAGTACATCAAGATCGCAGGAGTCGCTCCCCAACCCAAAGACGGCCGTTACTCCATCAAGATGAACAATCAGCTGGAAGAGGTTATGTTCATCGACCAGGTGAAGCTGCTGGCCGTCGACCATCCCTCGGATGTCGCCGTTTTCCCGGACGAGAAGCTGATGCCCGCCCCGCCTTACCCCGCATTCAAGCTTTTTGTAACCAGGGATTCCAGGCCGCCCGTTGCCGCCGTTGACGAGAAGGGGCGGGACGCCTTGCCAGCTCTGCTCCACGTCGACCGAAAATACCCGGACACTTTCAAGCTCCTGCCTTTCAAGGGATACGCCGAGCCGCACGAGCTGATTCTCGACCTGGGCGATCTGAGCCAGGCCAAACGCGCGCTCCTCTTGATGACCGCCTGGATCGATTACGCCGATTCGTCTTCCAACCTCGCCGCCTCGCAGGCCGGCGCCAGGCTGGTCACGCCGTATGTGCAGGTCGTCGATCGACAGGGCCGCTGGGTGACGGTGCTCGACAGCATCGGGTTTCCGGCCGGCTTGCCGAAGACCATGACCGTCGATCTGACGGGCAAGTTCCTCAATCAAAAAGACTTTCGTGTGAAGATTGTGACCTCGATGAGGATCTACTGGGACCAGATCCTGGTTGACACCTTCTCAGACCCCGTCGTCCCCAGGGTCACCACCCTCGAGGCGGATCTCGCCCGGTTCGAGTTCTACGGTTACCCCAAGGAAGTGAAACCGGACGGCAAAAACCCGCCCCGGTACGACTATCACGACCGGTCGACTGCGTCGCCTTGGAAAAACCATGTCGGGCGGTACACGCGCTACGGTGATGTAAAACCCTTGCTTCAGGACCAGGATGACATGTACGTCATTATGCGTCACGGCGACGAGATCACGACGGAATTCGAGGCCGGGAGGTTGCCGGAGCTGCCCGAGGGCTGGACCCGGACGTTCCTGGTTTATGCCGCGGGATTCGGCAAGGACATGGACCTGAATTCGGCCAATGCGGACACCGTCGGCCCCCTCCCGTCGCACTCGGGCACGTACCCGAACGATCCGGAACATCAGCGGTACTTGAAGGAGTACAACACCCGCGAGATCGGCGAGACGCTTAACTGGTAGAGACGGCTGAGCAGCCGATCGCGGTGACGAGCGCGAGGATATCATGAAGCCGGGCGGTCGGCACTCGAGTTCGTGCTCGCCGTCGGCCCTTTGCTCGTAACCGGCATTTGTTTCTTATCCACTTAACGGCTGTACGTTCCCACCAGTTGGGCTTCCGCCAGGATATGGCCCTTGATTGCTTCCATCACCTGGCGCTTGGTGGCACGTCGGGCAAGCCCGGTGGGGCGATCAAGCGCGTAAAGCTTGAAAAAGTACCGATGGACGGGGCCGGGAGGCGGGCATGGCCCTCCGTATCCGATGCGCCGGAAGTCGTTGATCCCCTGCCGGCCGCCGCCTTCGATGTCATCCTTAGCCGGCATGCCCTCAGACAGGTGGCTCAGCCCGGGCGGCAAGTCATACACGACCCAGTGAACCCAGGTACCACCCGGGGCATCCGGATCGTCCGCGATCAAGGCAAACGCCTTGGCCCCGGGCGGAACCTCGGTCCAGTTGAGCGGCACCGAGATGTCCGGCCCCTCGCACGTGTACTTCTTGGGGATCCTCTGATTCGCTTCGAAAGCAGAACTGCGCAGTTCCAATGCCATCCGACACCTCCTTTTTCTCACGAAGGTCTGGAGTTAAGTCCGAAAGACAGCCACACAGGTGTAGGTTAGCGAAACCAGGCCGAAATGCGTAGGCAGATCTTCGAGCACATCCTGAAAGTATAATCGGGTCACCAAATGGATTGACACGATTCCCGGCGTTTTCATAATGATGGAAGGAGGATATGAATGCCTAAACACATCGGGATTGTCGCGGTGAGTGCCGAAGGGGCGGCGCTTTGTTACAGGACGATCTGCGCCGAAGGTGCGCCTCTTCTGGGCCCGCATGCGCATCCTGAAATCACGCTGCACACGACTCCTCTCAGTGAATACATGGTTCACATCTCAAGCGGGGACTGGCGAGAGGTCGGGAACCTCATGCTCCGATCAGCCAGGAAGCTCGCCGAGGCCGGGGCACAACTCCTTATCTGTCCGGATAACACGGTTCACCAGGCATTTGACTGTTACGACATGGAGAAGGAGACCGGCTTGCCGTGGATTCATATCGGTCAGGCCGTCGCGAACGAGGCGCTGGCCCGCAGGTTCAGAAAGGTGGGAATCCTGGGAACCAGGTTTTTGATGGAAGGGCCGGTTTATCCCTCGCGCTTGGGGCCGGCGGGAATCGAGCGGCTGGTCCCGGGAAAACTCGATCGGGACCGGATCAACCAGATCGTTTTCGACGAACTGGTTTACGGGCGGCTCGAAGAGTCGTCCCGCCAGTATTTCTGTTCGGTTATCGAAGGACTGAAGCTGGCCGGCTGCCAGGCGGTGGTCCTGGGTTGCACGGAAATCCCGCTCTTGATCTCGAATGAGGTTTCGCCGTTGCCCTGCCTGGATTCCACCCGGCTTCTGGCACGCGCGGCGCTGAAGGCGGCCATTGCGGATTGAGGCAAAGCAGCGCAGCCGCGACAGGGCGTTCGGCGTGGCGCTGCGAGGTTTTCGGCCCAACCGTCAAGGAAACGCGCTGTGCAGCACCCTCGACCCACCAAAGAGGAACTGGCCGCAGCCGTTAACAAGACCGTCCCCGACGTTATTGCGCCAGGGCTGAAAGTCTTGTTTTGCGGCATCAATCCGGGTCTTTACACCGCGGCTGTCGGCCATCACTTCGCACGTCCGGGGAACCGGTTCTGGCCGGCGCTGTTCGCTGCCGGGTTTACCGACCGCCTTCTTTCGCCATACGAGGAACAGGAGCTTCTCGTGTACGGCTGCGGCATAACCAACCTGGTCAGCCGAGCGACTGCTGCAGCCGCAGAGCTGCGCCGCGACGAGCTGGAGAAAGGGCGGAGTGTCCTGGAAGAAAAGATTGCCATGTATCGGCCGGTCTGCGTCGCGGTCGTCGGTCTGGATGCCTATCGGACAGCGTTTGGCAGGCCGCAGGCGCGGCTCGGACGCCAGGACCAGGACTTGCGTGGTTCCATACTGTGGCTTTTGCCCAACACCAGCGGGCTTAACGCCCATCATCGGCCTGCCGATTTCGCTCGTCTCTTCAGGGAGCTGCGGGAAGCAGTCGCAGTAGAACCCGATCACGAGAACCGTTAGAATCGCGACGAGCAGAGAAAGGTGACAAATGGCCTACAGCGCAAACACTGCCCGATACGACTCCATGATCTACCGACGCTGCGGAAACAGCGGCCTCCTGCTTCCCGCCATTTCACTTGGCCTCTGGCACAATTTCGGCGGCGTGGACGATGCCTCGAATGCGAAGAAGATGGTCTTTCGTGCCTTTGATCTCGGCATCACTCATTTCGATCTCGCCAACAACTACGGGCCCCCGCCCGGGTCCGCGCAGGAGACCTTCGGCAAGATTCTGCACCAGGACATGGCGCGATACCGCGACGAAATGGTCATCTCGGACAAGGCCGGATACCTGATGTGGCCGGGCCCTTACGGGGAATGGGGATCCCGAAAGTACCTGATCGCCAGCCTCGACCAGAGCCTGCGCCGAATGAAGCTCGATTACGTCGACATCTTCTATCATCACCGCCCGGACCCGGAGACTCCCCTCGAAGAAACCATGGGGGCGCTCGATCATATCGTGAGGAGCGGGAAAGCCCTCTACGCGGGGATCTCCAATTACGACGCGAGACAGACGCGCAAGGCCGCCGAGATTCTGGATGATCTCGGCACTCCCTGCCTGATTCACCAGCCCAAGTACAGCATGTTCAACCGCTGGATCGAGCCGGACTTACTGCACGTTCTGAAGCAGGAGGGAATCGGCTGTATCGCGTTCTCACCGCTCGCTCAAGGACTGCTGACCGACAAATACCTGCACGGGGTACCGTCCGGATCCAGGGCCTCCAAACCCCACGGCTTTCTGCGCCCGGAGCAGATCACCGAGGATCAGATCGCCCAAGTACGCCGGCTTCGTGAAGTGGCCGCACGCCGAGGCCAGAGCCTCGCTCAGATGGCGCTTGCCTGGGTACTCAGGCACCCGGTCATGACATCGGCCGTGATCGGGGCCAGTTCGCCCGCCCAAATCGAGGAAAACATCAACGCGCTGGCCGGCCTGACGTTCAGCAAAGAAGAGATGGAAGAAATAGACACAATCCTGACCACGTGAGCCCACCCGGCTTCGGGCCGCGCACAGAGTTGCACAGGCGGCTGCCAGAAACGCTTCGCCTCGGGGCTTCAGGTCTGCCGGATAGAGCCCTGAAAAGCAAAAGAAATGCCGGCACAGGAAAAAGCCGAGAAAGGCTCCGCTTAGACCCCAACACTGTTGACTTAAGGGTTTTTGCCCGCGGAGGGGAGCCTGCTTTTTGTCCCGAAG
>JBHGBF010000154.1:0-13538 GCA_041946865.1 Acidobacteriota bacterium
GAGGGGACTTTCACCCCCAAGATTCGCAGCCTCGTCGGCTGCACCCCTGAAGGCGGAACAACAAACAGGAAGGCGGAACTACGAACAGATCATGCCCACTGCTCAGACACATCTATACGTCATCGTATTTATGAAAACGACCACTTAGATACCAAAAGGCATTAGGAATGTGATCGATCCTTGCCCACAGGCTCATAGCTGATCGCTAAAAGCTTCCGTCTCCAAGATTTCAAGTATCCTTGGCTATCTTTAGACCGTCCATGGCTTTTCACATCGGAGTCGACGCCACGTGTTGGCAGAACAGACGCGGCTATGGCCGGCATGCGCGTTCCCTCCTGCGCGCCCTGGTGGCCATTGACCATGACAATCATTACACCCTCGTCCTGGACGACGAGGCGCCCGAAGAACGGCTGCCCGAGAATGTGACCATTCGTTCCGTTGCGACCTCTCTGCCGACCGCCGTCGCCGCTTCTGCCGAAGGTCATCGTTCCTTAAGGAACCTGTGGAGGATGAGCCGCGCCCTGTCCGATCCTCAGTTCGACCTCATCTTTTTCCCGGCCGTCTACAGCTACGTCCCGGTTTTTGCTCGCGCGCGCAAGCTGGTCATGATCCATGACGCGATCGCCGAGACTTATCCGCGCCTGACCACGCCTAGACGTCTGGCTCGCGCCTTCTGGAAAATGAAAGTCCGGGCCGGCCGGTTTCAGGCCGACGCGCTGCTGACGGTCTCGGAATACTCCCGTCGCGAGTTGATCAAGTGTCTGCGAGTGCCGGCAGACCGGGTGCATGTGGTGGGAGAAGCGAGCGATCCGGTCTTCCAGCGCCTACCCGATCCCGCGCCCACGCCCCGGCTGGCCGCGTTGGGAATCAAGCTCGATCAGCCGATCGTAGTGTTCGTCGGCGGTTTCTCGCCGCACAAGAACCTCCCCGTCCTCCTCGACGCCGTATCCAACCTGGCTTTGCGGCAAGGGTTTCCGGGGCTTCAGCTGATCATGGTAGGCGACTACCAGAACGAGGTCTTCTACAGCCATTTCCAGGAGCTGCGCGAGCATGCTCGAAAGCTGGGTATTCAAGACCACGTGATGTTCACCGGTTATCTGCACGATGACGACGTCGTCGTGCTGCTCAATCTCGCTACGGTCCTGGTACTGCCTTCGCTCATGGAGGGCTTCGGGCTCCCGGCGTTCGAGGCGGCAGCTTGCGGATGCCCCGTGATCGCGACCAAAGCCAGTCCGGTGCCTGATCTCCTGGGAGACGGGGGACGATACGTCGATCCGACCGACGCCATCGCTCTGGAATCGACGCTGAAGCTGGTCATCGAGTCGCCTGAATTAAGGACGAAAATGAGTGCCGCGGCCTTGGCCGCGTCTGCGCGTCTGACCTGGGACGCGGCCGCACGCCAACTGCTGGATATCATGCAGATGCTGGTCGGGACTCCCCTGGGAGCGCGGCCCGTCCGCCTACCCGATCCGGAGGCAGACCCGCTCGTTGAAACCATCCAGCTCGGCGCAGGCAGGCCGCCTGCGCTGCCGGGGAAAGGCAACCCGTCTCAGTAAAGAGCTCAGAAGGCTCGGGGCTTCGCCCATGCGCGCTTTGAACTTCCTGCACCTCACGACGTTCTACCCGCCGTACAGCTTTGGCGGCGACGCGATGTATCTTTACCGGCTGGCTCATGCGCTGGGAGACTGCGGGCACCATGTCGACGTCGTCCACTGCGTCGACTCCTATCATGTCCTGCATCCGGGCGAGCCGGCGATTGCCTTCGACTCGCACCCGAACGTGCATGTCCATTCGCTCAGGAGTGGTTTCCGGTGGCTGTCTCCGCTCCTCACCCAGCAGACCGGACAGCCGTACCTTAAGAGAAAGCCAATCAGCCAGGTCATCGCGAGCAGAAACTACGATGTTATCGAATATCACAACATCTCCCTGCTCGGGCCCGGAGTGCTGAACATGCAGGCGCCGGGCCAGAACCCGGTGAAGATGTACTTTACCCATGAGCACTGGCTGGTGTGCCCGACCCACGTGTTGTGGAAATTCAATCAGCGGCCTTGTGAGAAACCGCAGTGTTTGCCTTGCACTCTGCTCAACAGACGTCCTCCGCAACTCTGGCGATACAGCAGGCTGCTCGAGAAGGCGTGCGCCCAGGTTGATCAGTTCGTTTCTCCCAGTCGCTTCACCGCTCGAATGCACGCTGAGCGCGGCTTTCCATACCCCGTTGCCGAGCTGCCCTATTTCATCGATCGCGCCGACAAGGACTGGCAGCAGCCCGGCCCGCGCCCGCAGCAGGACCCTTATTTCCTGTTTGTGGGCCGCCTGGAGCGCATCAAAGGGCTCCAGACTTTGATCGATGTCTGGGGCGAAATGAAGACCGATCTGCTGGTAGCCGGGACAGGCACCGACGAGCAGTTCTTGAAAGCCAAGGCGGCCGGCAATCCGCGCATCAAGTTCCTGGGAGCGATCCCCCCGAAGAACCTGGGGGCGCTGTATTATCACGCGCTTGCCGTCCTGGTGCCTTCGGTCACTTATGAGACGTTCGGCATCATCATCATCGAAGCCCTGGCCCGGAAAACGCCCGTTGTTGTGCGAGATTTGGGCGCGTTACCGGAAATAGTCGAGGACAGCGGCGGCGGATATGCCTACCGGAGCAACGCCGAGCTGCTCCAGGCGCTGCACAAGATTCGTACCGTCCCCGGTCTCCGCAACGAGCTCGGCGAAAAGGGCTACCAGGCCTTCCTCCTTAATTGGACAAGAGAAGCGCACTTCAAAAGGTATTTCAACTTCCTGGAAGACATCGCGCTGCGGAAGCTCGGGTACGTCCCCTGGACAGAGAAATCCGCCGCGCCTGCCCCAGGCTCTTTGCCGGATAAGAGATTCCGATGAGCAAACGGCCCCTGGTCTCAATCGTCATGCCGGTTCACAATGCCGAGAAGCACTTCGCCTCGGCGCTTCAGTCGATACAGGCATCTACATACCGGGACTTCGAGCTGATCGTGGTCGACGACAAATCAAGCGACCAGTCGGCCAGGATCGCCGGAGATCACAACGCCGCAGTTATCCGCCTGGATTCACAGGCCGGTCCGGCCGCAGCGCGAAATCAGGGAGCGGCGGCAGCCAAAGGAGACATCCTCCTCTTCCTGGATTCGGATGTCCTGGTGAAGCCCGACACGATCGAGAGGGTCGTGCAGGCGATGGAAGACCCGACTGTCACAGCCGTTTTCGGCTCGTACGACGACAACCCCGCTGAAGCGGACTTCCTGTCGCAATACCGGAATCTCTTTCATCATTTCGTGCACCAGAACTCGAGTTCAGAAGCTATGACGTTCTGGGCCGGCTGCGGCGCCGTCCGGAGAGACGTGTTCCTGGCGATCGGCGGCTTCGATGCCAAGAAGTACCTCGAACCAGCCGTTGAGGACATCGAGTTGGGTTACCGGCTTCACCATCGGGGCTGGCGCATTCGGCTCGACAAGACCATCCAGGTAAAACACCTCAAGAAGTGGACCTTCTATTCCATCCTGAGAACCGACATTTTCTGCCGCGCGCTTCCCTGGGCCAGGCTCATGTTGGAGCAAGGGGAAATAACCAAGGATCTCAACCTGAAATCGACCGACCGGCTAAGCGCGGGCCTCGTGGGATTGGTCACGGCCGCATCACCGCTGCTGGTGCTGGAAGTCCGCCTGGCCTATCTGCAGGCGCTGTTGCTCCTGATTCTGCTGCTTTTGAATCGCCCGCTTTACCGGTTCTTCCTGCTCAAGCGGGGCATAACGTTCGCAGCGCTGTCGCTGCCCATGCATTACCTGTATTTCCTTTACAGCGGTCTCTCCTACACCTTCTGCTGGATGACTCAGCCTCTGGTTCGCAAGCGCGCGTGAGAGAACAAACAACCTACAGACTGACAGCTAACCGCCACGCTTTGTTCGCAGTGCGGTGACATGGCCCGCACTTTATAAAGCAGTTTTCCACCTGGAGTCACCATGCTCATTCTCACCTATCATTCAGTCGATGATAGCGGGTCGGTCATTTCACTTCCCGCCGATCGATTCGCCAGGCAGATGCGTTTCCTGAAGGAAAGCGGCTACCGGGCGGTTAGCCTGCAGACACTCTGTCAAATGTGGGACAACCAGGAATCGACTCCGCCTCGGACGGTTGTGCTGACCTTTGATGACGGGTACGCGAATCTGAAGGAGGCGGCTTTTCCGATACTGGAGGAGTATGGGTTCGAAGCCACCGTGTTCGTCGTCGCCGCACACGTGGGAGGCTACAATAACTGGCCCAGCCAGCCGCCGATCGTCCCGCATCTCCCGCTTCTGACGTGGAGGGATCTGCGCCGTCTCTCCCGCCTCGGATTCGAAATCGCCGGGCACACCCTGACTCATCCGGTTCTGGCCGGCATCTCCAAAGAGGCGTTAGCCAGAGAAATCGTGCGGTCCAAGGACATGATCGAGCAGAGGATCGGCGGCCCGGTGCAGACCTTCGCTTACCCCTACGGGGTGGTTGACACAAAAGCCTATGAGGCCGCCTCGGCTGCCTATCGGGCCGCCTGTACGACCGAGATGGGGGAGGTATCGGCCGCCGATGATCGATACAGGCTACGACGGATCGACACATACTACCTGCGCCGCTACCTCTTCTTCCGCTCGCTCGATTCTGCCTTGGGTCGGTCCTACTTGAGCATCAGAGACTTCGGGCGCCGGTGTGGCGCTCGATTCAGGAAACGGAACAGGCTCGGTCTGGCCGAATTGACTTAACCATGTCCGAATTGGCAATCCGCCAACCATTTATCAGTCCCGCCTCCAGTACTCCCGAGGCTGAAAAGAAGCTGCCGATCTGCGTCGATCTCGACGGGACACTCATTAGAACCGATACGCTTGTGGAGTGCGCCCTCGCGTTTGTCCGCCAGCGGCCGGCCAGGGTCTTCCTGCTGTTCGTCTGGCTGCTCAAAGGGAAGGCTCATTTGAAGGAACAGCTGGCTCTGCACAGCGAATTGGATACGCGCGTGCTTCCCATCCGCAGACAACTGCTCAGCTACCTGGAGGCGGAAAGAGCCGCGGGAAGAGAAATATTCCTGACGACGGGCTCTGACCTCCGCCTGGCGCAGCGGATTGTATCCGACCTGCCGATCTTCTCCGGGCTGTTTGCCAGCGACGGGTCGACCAATCTGTCGGGCAAGAACAAATTGCGGACACTGACCGGGCACTTCGGGGAGCGCGGGTTCATCTACGCCGGCAACTGCAGGGCGGACCTGCCGGTCTGGCGGCGCTGCGGCGGGGCTGTCATTGTCGAGGGGTCCAGAAACCTGGCCCGAGCCCTCGGAGCCGACGTACCCATTATCCGGATCTTTCCGCGAGAGACCGGCCGACTGAAGAGCGTTTTGCGCGAGATGCGGGTCTATCAGTGGGTCAAAAACGTTCTCGTGTTCCTCCCGCTGATCGGCGCCCACCGGCTGACGGACCCACTGTTGCTTGGAAACGTCCTGCTGGCCTTCGTGAGCTTCAGTTTGTGCGCGTCGGCCGTCTACACGATCAACGACCTGCTGGATTTAAAGGCCGACCGGCTGCACCCGGAAAAACGGACAAGGCCCCTTGCGGCCGGCGATTTGACCCCGCAGGCAGGAGTGCTTCTGGCGATTCTGCTTCTGTCAGGCGCCACAGTCCCGGCACTGCTGCTGTCGACCCGCTTCTTTGCCGTGCTGGCATGCTATTTCCTGCTGACTCTCGGCTACTCCCTGGCGTTCAAGAAGCAGCCCGTACTGGACGTTCTGGTTCTGGCGGGACTCTATACCACCCGGGTTTTCGCTGGAGAGCTCGCGACCGCGGTGAAGGTATCCGAATGGTTGCTCGCCTTTTCGATGTTCATATTCCTCAGCCTGTCTCTCTTGAAGCGGTATTCTGAACTGGTCTCCAAGGACACCCAGGAGCAGGTGGCAACCAACGGCCGGGGCTATCGGGTGGCCGACTCCGGGATGCTGGCCTCTTTGGGCGGAGCGGCTGGATACCTGGCGGTGCTGGTCCTCGCGCTTTACATCAACAGCAGCGCCGTCAGCATGTATTACAGCCGGCCTCGATTCCTGTGGCTCGCCGCGCCCGTCCTTCTGTATTGGATCAGCCGGATCTGGATCCTGGCTGGAAGGGGCGAGGTTCACCACGACCCCATCGTGTTTTCCTTTCGAGACCGAATCACTTACGTGATCGCCGCCATGATCGCCGCCCTTCTGGTCTTGTCGGGTCCGAGGTGAGGCGTGCTTCTAAGTCGCCCGGAGGCCTGGCGAAGCGTCGGCCTCTCGTTGCCGCCGCAGTGCATAACGTGCTCGAATACACACACCAGTGAACATCTTCAACACCCTCAGATGGTCCTTGCGGAACGCCTCCCTTCCAACCGTCCGCAACGGAGTCATTGTCCCGGCCCTGGTTTCGCTTCAGCTGCTTTGGCTTTCGTCCATCTGGTTTCTGGGAGTAGCGAGCAACGAAGGCAAGATACCCTTCGTTCTCGGGTACAGCTTCCTGGCCGGCCTCCTGGGCTTCGCCATCCGACCGGCTTTTCTTGAGCAGGTCGTGGCCCTCCTGGCGGCCAGACCCTGGGTCCGGGCCTTGGTATTTGGAAGTGTCTGCCTCGCCGTCGGGGTCTGGTACGCCAGTCAGCAGAGGATCTGGCCGTACGACGAAGAGGGGCTCTTTGCCGCAGCCAGAGGCGTTGCCGAACACGGTCCCCTGTCGCTCTTCAACTCCTACCGGTCTCATCCCTGGTTAGGCCGACAACATCCTCCCCTGGCCCCACTGTTATACGGTGGATTCCTCTCGCTGTTTGGGAATCAGTTGGTCATCGCCCGTCTTTTCTCGCTCACCCTGTTTGCCGGGGTAGGAACGCTGACGTTTCTTATCGGGCGCCGGCTGTACGACACTCGAACCGGCGTGCTCGCCACCGGTTTCCTCCTGTCGATGCCGCTGGTGTGGCGGATCGGGACGGTAGCCATGGTGGAATCCCTGCTGGTTTTTCTCTTCTGTTTGGTTTTATTCCTTACGCTTCGTTTTGTGCGATCCCCGGGGGTCGGCATGGCAATCACTATCGGGCTGACTTTTGCCTGCGGCATGCTGGCCAAGTACACCATGCTCCTGGTTCTGCCGGTGCTCTTTGGATTCTGCGCTGTTCGTTTGAACGCCCGGAGTTTTCTCAGGACCCTCGCCCTGGGCGGGCTGATTGGTCTCCCTCTCCTGTCCTTCTGGGGCATCTACGCCTGGGAAAACGGCCTGCTCTACAAGCATGCCCGTTGGATCTGGTTTGGCGCCCTGCAAGTGGTCAAGTATGACTATGGAAGGCAGCTGCTTTTCGAGACCATGACAAATCGCCTTCCGTCCGCTCTCGGGGTCTACAACCTGCCTTTTATCGCAATCGCCGTCCTCCAGCTCGTCCGAAGGCGGAGGCAAGCAGACTGGTTGCTTCTCTGTTGGATCATCCCGGTTTTCTCCATTCTCACTGTCACTTTGCCGGATCATCGCTATTTCATGGTGCTTTTCCCCGCCTTTTCGATCTCCATGGCGTCCTGCCTGGCTCGTGAGGACGACAGAACCGTTCGAATCTTGCTGTTGGCACTGCTCTTATGTGCCGGGTCGTTGTACCTGTTCGTGGACTGGGACCGGGTCAACCATCTCTTCCTGGAACAGCGATTCGTCGGTCCGCCTCGGTGAAGAGCAATGGCGCCAACCGCCTGTAGTGATCTCGAACCAGTCGAACTACTGAGGACAAGGAAGATGATCATCACACAGACTCCTATCCGCATCAGCTTTCTAGGGGGTGGAACCGATTTCCCCGATTACTTTTGCCAGGAAGACGGTTGGGTACTCAGTTCTGCCATCAACCGCTACATCTTCGTCATCATTAAGGAGCGCTTTGACGACAAAATCCGCGTCGGCTACACCCGCACGGAAATGGTCGACCATATCGACCAGCTGGAACACGAACTGGTGCGCGAGTGTCTCAGGAAGACCGGGATCACAAAAAAAGTCGAGATCACGACCATGGGAGACATCCCGTCGGCGGGATCGGGCATGGGGTCCTCCAGCACAGTGACGGTCGGGCTGCTCAATGCTATGTACCACTACTTGGGGGAACCCAGAGATGCCCGCGTTCTAGCACAAGAGGCCTGCGATATAGAAATCAGGATTCTCGGCAAGCCGATCGGGATGCAGGACCAGTATATCGCCGCATTCGGCGGGCAACGATTCATTCGCTTCTCCTCCGATTCCACGGTTGACGTGATTTCGCTGCATCTCACGGAGAGCAAGCGGAGGCGGTTCAGTGAACGCCTGATGCTCTTCTTCACGAACGTCACCCGAAAGGCCGAATCAGTGCTGGCCGAACAGAGGAACAACATCAACGGCCGGCTGCAGGTTCTGCGCGAAATGAAGTGCCTGGCCCTTAAGGCGCGCGAATGCCTGGAGGCAGGCGCCTTCGACGATTTCGGGCTGCTGCTGCACCAGGGCTGGGAATTCAAAAAGACCCTGGCCAGCGGAATCACGAACGGCAACATTGACAGCATGTACCAGGCAGCCCGCCAGGCAGGCGCGTTAGGCGGAAAGATCACCGGCGCCGGCGGCGGGGGCTTTCTTTTGCTCTACTGCCCGCCGCACAAACAGGATGACGTGCGTCACGCCCTGAGGACCCTGCGAGAGCTGCCGTTCGATCTGGAGCGCGACGGCACGAAGGTGATTTTCAACTATCGGAGATAGGCGGCGCAACGCGATCGACAGAATCGTGCTCGCCGGCCGTTCCTATGGTTGCCGACGAGTGACTGACTCGCGCCTTCAGCGTTGAAATCGGTGCCACGACTGGGTCCTGGGACTTCGACTCTGAGGCGTTGACTTTTTTGTAGGAACAGGCTTTTAAGGCAAACGGCCCGACTCGGGTTAGCCTGGGGCGAAGCCCATAAGCGCTAACTTGCTTGTAGGACACCCAAATCGAGCCGTGGCCACCGGCCTTTTGGAGTACGGCGGCAACGAGGCTGGACTTTATGCATATTTCTGGATCCCGTTACCCTTTTCCGCCTGTGGTTACAGAGCCGCACCGCGCTTTTTGCGGACCGTCAGCGGACGGGTAGCGCGTCGGGTGCGGGGTTACCGTTAGGCGGTTCCGAAATGCGTATAAAGTGCAGTCCCTGCACGCTGCGATTTCGTTGTTAAACCGCCGCGCCGGCGTGTTTGCCCGAGCGGTTCCGGTACAACCCGGGATCGACCGCGGCTGACATGTTCTTCCAGTCCAGATCCCCTCCTATAAAACGGGAGAGCCGTTTTGCCTCAACTTCGGGGTTCGCTACCACCTCGCCATAATTCAGGTAAAGGACCTCGACGTCCAGCTGAGACTCCATCCAGGCCTTCACTTCCCTGAGGTGTTGCTCGAACAGCGCAGCAACACGTCCGTCTCTCGAGGCATCCCACTTCTCCCCCCGTCTCGCCAGCATCTTGTTCTGAGATGCCACCACCTCATCAACAGCACGGTTCAGGAAAACGATTTTGTAGCGGAGCTGACAGGGAAGGTTCATGATCAGGTGAGATACGATCTTGATCGCTTTCCCCTGGGCTTCGTTCAACCACGAATAATCCGTTTCCTTCCCCAGCCTCTTGACTCGTTCCAGCTCGTAATAGCCGTTCGGGTTATCCTCGTCCGCCGCCCGCAGCCGATCGGTGACGATCGGTACCCCGCCCGCCTCCAGCATCCTCATCGCCATTGACGTTCCCGACCTTGGCAGTCCTGAGACCACGACCAGCCGGGCGGATCGACCTGCCTGACTGTTTTCCTTCTCTTTTGAATCCAAACGCGTCTCCTTTCCTGGAGTGTAGCGGGTTCGGCAGGTATCCGTCTCTACCGGAATTGTGAGATCCGCGTCACGCGATTGGGTTTCGTGAGCACTGGCGGAGGGTTGCGTTCAGGCACTGGTGACTGCCCTCACAGACACTTCAAACCTCGCAGGGGTAAAAGCCGACCCGGGTTTATTGCTCTAGGAGGTTTTAGACGTGTCAGCAATACAAGTATTCACCCGTTCACTGTTAATCGCGTTTTTGGTCTCCGGGCAGCTGCTCGCTTCCAGCGTGTCGCTTACCTGGACTCCCAATACAGAATCCAACCTTGCCGGATACTGGGTTTACAGGACCCAGACCCCCGGCACTAACTATGTTCGTCTCAACACCAGCGTCGTCACTTCAGCTTCTTACATCGACACCACTGCAGTCGCTGGCACGACTTACTACTACGCAGTATCCGCAACTAATACTTCCGGACAGGAAAGCGGAAAATCAAACGAGGTGCAGGCTGTAGTTCCCGCCCCGCCGCTTCCCACCAACAATCCTCCGACTGCGAACGCCGGGCCGGACCAGAAGGTTACTCCGGGCGCGGGCGTAACTCTGGCTGGTTCCGGAACGGATCCGAACGGGGACGTGTTGACCTATTCCTGGTCACAGGTCAGCGGTCCTGCCGTGAGCCTGAGCAACCCCTCCAGCCGGACTACCAGTTTCACAGCGCCTTCCGTGACCGCCGACACCACGCTCTCGTTCCGCCTTACCGTCAATGACGGCAGAGGTGGGGTAGCCAGCGACACAGTCAACGTCCTGGTCGATGTGAACAGCCCGCCGGTCGCCAATGCCGGGGCTGACCAGACAGTGGCTCCCTCCACAACCGTTACCCTGAGGTGTTCCTCCACAGATCCGGACGGCGATGCTCTGACCCGCTCCTGGTCGCAAGTCAGCGGCCCGGCTGTCAGCCTGCAAGGCGCTTCGACCGCGACCTCCACCTTCACCTCTCCTTCAGTCACATCCGCCACGGCGCTCGGCTTCAGACTGACGGTGAACGACGGAAAGGGCGGTACCTCCAGCGACGACGTGATCGTCACCGTCAACCCGGGGAACAACGGCGTCCTGTCCGGCAGCGTGACGGCCTCACCGGCCGCGGTCAATCTGGCGACCGAAGGGACCATGGACTGGACTCACTGGGGACTGACCTCCGCCGGCAGTTTCGATCACAAGGCAGGCGTAACCTCCCTGATCAGCAACTTCACGAAAATCGGCTCCGCCACGGTTCAACGCCAGCAGCAGAGCCCAACCACCTATAGCTGGACAGGCGGAACGCCGACGGCCTCCTCCAGCGGAACGCCAACGGGCGTGTACGTCCTGGCGGCAGGAAACGGCTTTCAGTTGACCCTTCCCGCGGACACCACCAGGCGGACTCTGAAACTCCATCTCGGCGTTTGGGCGGCTCAGGGCAAACTCGAAGCGAGCTTGAGCGACGGAAGCGCCAGTCCGTTCACTGACACTTCTGTCAGCAATCAGACAGCGACCAGCAACGCGGTCTATACCATCAACTATCAGGCGGGGAGCGCGGGCCAGACGCTGACAATCAGGTGGACTGTTCAGCAGGTTTTCCTGACGTACGGAAACGCCACTCTGCAGGCGGCTACACTGGCCGGCGCATCCTCGGCCGTGAACAAGGCTCCGACGGTGAATGCCGGGGCAGATCAGTCCATCACGCTCCCGAACACTGCCTCGCTCGTGGGAACGGCTTCCGATGACGGGCTGCCCAACCCGCCCGGTACCGTGTCTTTGACCTGGTCAAAGGTCAGCGGGCCTGGCACCGTCACTTTCGTTAATGCCCAGGCAGGCAGCGCCACGGCTGCTTTCTCTGCGGCTGGGGTTTACGTGCTGCGGCTGACCGCGAGTGACTCCCTGCTGTCGGGCAGCGATGATGTGCAGATCACGGCCAGCGCCGCCGCGGTTAACAACCCTCCCACCGCCAACGCCGGTCCCGACAAGACGGTCTATTCCGGCAGCGAAGTCACTCTCTCCGGCTCGGGCACAGATCCGGATAACGATCCGCTCACTTTTGCCTGGTCGCAGACTTCCGGCCCGACCGTCTCGCTCTCCGGCGCGAACATGGCGACCGCCAGCTTTACGGCACCGCAAGTCTCCCGCGACACTTACCTGGCGTTCCGGCTCTCCGTCACGGACAGCAAGAACGCGCAGGCGACCGATAGCGTGCAGGTGAGGGTCAGGAGGAGCAGGTCGAAGCTCGTGGCTCCCGCGACCCTGGACGGCGTGGATCCGGCCCTCGACAGCAGTTTCGTCGGGATCGCGGTGCTCAACACCTCTGCTCAAAGCGACACCGTCCAGATCGCGGCGGTGGCGGGCGACGGCAGCGAGCAGCTGGTGAAGAGCTCGGTCTTCGCGCCGCAGGCCCAGGATGCATTCCTGGCCGCCAGCGTGACGCAGAACGTGGCTGACGCCGTGTCGCTTCGGGCACAGGCGGACAATAGCGACGTCCGGGGCTTCTTCATGATCGGCCGCGGCCAGCCGAACCAAATGGACGGCATCGGCGGGGAACTGGAACCGGACACCGAACTGTTCTTCCCGGTCGCCAGGAACAACACTGTTGAAAGAACCTTCTACTTCCTCACGAACACCAGTGACAGCATGACGGCCAACCTCTCCCTGGAGATGGTGGATCAGTCCGGACAAGTCGTGAAATCCGGGACCCTGCACGTGGCGCCGTCCGCTTCCAGCCTGACTTCCCTGGCTGCTCTGGTCGGAGAAGGTGTCGACAGTGGGGATTGCTATCTCAGGGTTAGCGCGGACGTCCCAGTCCAGGGGTTCGAGCTCATGGCCGGGCCGGCGGATTTCGCTTCCGCCGCCGCCCAGCGGTCGATCCCGGTCCAGACCCTGTGGATTCCGCACTTCATCCTGGGTCCGAACGGAGAAGACACTGAGCTTCGAGTCGTCAATCCCGGGGCTGAAGCGGTCGCAGCCGTCGTTAAGGTCTTCAATGACCAGGCAGCGCTGCTCGGCGCCTATCCCCTGTCCATCTCTGGACGGGGCATGACCGTGGCTCGTCTCTCAGGGCTGATGGGTTCGAATGCCGTCCCGAACGGCGCGCCTTTCCTCACCGGTCACATGGTCGTGGATGTCACGTCCCCGGCCACCGGGTCGAGCAATCTGCTCGGCACGGCGACCTTTACCGGGACTGCGGGCAGAGCCAGGTCCACCCTGCCGATGTGGCGGCAGCCGTGGAGCAACACGCTGTATCTACATGTCGCTCAGTCTCGTACAGAGAACGTGTTCACCGGACTGACGGTCATGAACCCGAACGCTGCCCCGGCTTCGGTGACGGTGCGCGCCTGGGACAAAGACGGCCACGCGACCGCTGAGAAGACACTGCAGGTGCAACCCGGACAGAGGGTCGTTGATCTGCTCAACGGCGCAAGCTGGTTCGGCCCGGCCTTCGAACAGGTCGGCGGCCACCTGGAACTCTCCAGCAACCAGCCGGTTGTCAGCTTCGTGATCTTCGGCGATGGAGGAGGACAGTTCCTTGCGGCCGTGGAAGGCCAACCTCAGTAAAGAAGGCCGACCGACGCGGGTCCGCGTAGCTGGCCTAGGACAGCCGTGCGGGCCCGCTTCACCACCCACCCAGGAGGCAGTGCCCCTTCAGGGCAGAAAGGCTTGTTCTGCGACGGTTTCCCAGGGTAGGCGCTCAACTGCGCGCCAACCCTGGGCTGTCTTGCCTAACGC
>JBHGBF010000155.1:0-13460 GCA_041946865.1 Acidobacteriota bacterium
GGGCATGCTGAACTCCAAAAGCGCCTGCCGCTTCGCTCGCAGAAAACTGAGCGGTTACGATCGGACGAGGTGGATGAGTTTTTGAGCCGAGCCACATGATAACAGGCCGGGACTGCAGTGTCTTCTGCGCAGCGAGACGGCCTTCGCCCCGAAAATCGGCTGGCGTGCGGAAAAGGGCATACTGACTCCGCAGCGACGCTGCCCTCCGGCTCTGTTATCATACCGATCGATTCGCCATGATTGTCCCAGTGCTCGCCTGGATCGGTTTTTTTTCCATGCTCTCGCAGGTGCTGCTGATGCGGGAGCTGCTGGTGAGCTTCGAGGGAAACGAGCTGTCGCTTGGCATTGTGCTGGCTGCCTGGCTGATCTGGACAGGCGCTGGAAGCGCTTTCTGGGGGCTGATCGCGAAAAGACACGTGAGGCCCGGTCTCCTGCCCGGCCTGCTGGCCGTTTCAGGCCTCGTTTTTCCGCTGACGATCATGGCTGCGAGCCTGCTGCCCCTGTTCGTGGAACAGACGCGCGGCGAACTGGCCGGGCCCGCGGCCCTGGTCTATCCGTTTCTCTTCCTGGCCCCGCTGTGTTTGACGGCAGGCGGCCTGTTCCCGGCTGCGAGCTCGGTCTTGAGCCTTAAAGCGACGCCGGTCCGGGCGACGGGGCGGGTCTATCTGCTCGAGGCGTTGGGCGCAGGGGCGGCAGGGTTAGTGGCGTCCTTTCTGGTCATCGGGATCCCGCCTTTGCCGGTGGCTGCGGTTGTCGGCTTTGCGAATGTGCTTCTAGGTGCGTGCCTGCGGACAGCTCGACGGCGTTTGATGATCGCAGTAGTTTTCGTATTGGGCTTCCCGTTTCTGATCCGAGTGGCAGCTCAGATGGAGCAAGCGGTGCTCCGTTCCCTCTGGAAGGGCTACGACCTGGTCGAGACTCTTTCCTCACCATACGGGAAGCTGGCGCTGGTGAAGGCCGAAGGCGAGCCGGTCGTTTTCCACGATCGGGTCGTTTTGTTTGGAGCGGCCGACGAACAGGCGGTCGAGGAGCGCATTCACTATCCGCTGCTTGAACACCCGGCGCCTGCCAGGGTGCTTCTCGTAGGGGGAGGTTCTCCCTCAGCGCTGGTCCACGCGCTGAATCACGGTTCAGTGCGGCGTCTCGATTATATTGAAGCTGACCCGGCGCTGATAGCTCTCTTCCGGCGGAACTTCCGTCAGGAATGGACGCGCCTGGCTGCTGACCCGCGGGTTAGGATTCATCAGTCCGATGCCCGCCGCTTCATCCGTAGTTCACGCGAAAAATGGGACGTTCTGATTGTCGGCCTTCCACCGCCTCACACGATTCTCATGAATCGGTACTACACGCAGGAGTTCTTCCTGGAGGCGAGCAGAATTTTGGTTCCGGGCGGAATAATCGCAGTGCAGCTTCCCGGCGCTGAAAACTACATCAGCGAGAACGTGGCCCGGTTCCTGGCTTGTATTCGGAAGACCTTGTCGAGCGTGTTCCCACGAGTGATAGCCTTGCCCGGTCCTACGGTCCAATTCTTCGGCTCCCCTGGGCCGGCCGAAGTCTTGACCCCAGACCCATTGGTGCTGATGGGACGGGTGAAGGAACGCGGGCTGGATGCCCTTTATGTCCGGGAGTACGTGATCCCCTTTCGCCTCGCATCCGACCGGATTCTGGAGATCGAAACGCAGACGCTGGGCGGGCCGGCGACTCCGGTGAACCGAGATTTTGCCCCGATTGCCTACTACCTGGAGTTCATTGTTTGGAGCTCGATTTTCGGGGAAACCTATCATTGGCTTTTCACGCGTTTTACCCAAATCTCCTACTGGCTGATTTGCGTGGCTGCGGTCGTGGTCGTGATGCTTCCCCTGCTGCTCGGGCGACTGGCAAAAACCAGAAACGGTCCCTCCCGAGCCATCGAGTGCTGTGTTGGAGCCATGGGCCTGACCATGCTGGGGTTGCAGGTCGTCCTGTTACTCGGATTCCAGGCCAGTTACGGCTTCCTCTATCAACAGTTGGGGTTATTGACAGGGGCTTTCATGTTCGGGATGTCGTGTGGCGCTTTCTTCGGGCTGCGGGTGCGCCACTTCCGGGCTGTCCTGCCGGCGCTTCAACTGCTGACGTGTGCCTGGTTGGCGGTCGTATACCTCGGTTTCAAAGCCGTCGGCGGCACCGGCTCGTCCCTTGTTCCGTACCTGCTTTTTGCAGGTCTGTCTCTGATAACCGGCCTGCTGGGAGGTTGGCACTTCGTGGTCGCTTCGGGCGCCTGGCTGGGGAGCAGAGAAGGGAAGAGGAGCCTCGGCGCGATCTACGCCATCGACTTACTCGGTGCGGCCTCAGGGGCACTGGTCGTCGCCGCGTTTCTGTTGCCGGTCTTTGGCTACACTGGAACAGCCGGAGTGCTCGCCGCGGTTAACGGGGCGGCGGTAGGGGTCTTCTGGCTGGCGGTCACTTCTCCTTTCCAAAGACGAACGCGGTAAAACAGAAGATGTCGCATTCCTCGTCTTGCCAGGCGTCCGGCGGGAGTCCCGCTTTCCGGCAGGTGTGTTGAAGAAAAGTCGTGAGGTCCCAGTTGTTCTCAGTCGCGACCTGAGGCAGCAGGAGCCCTTCGTGCTCTCCTTTCCGAATGAGCAGCCCGTGCTTGCCGACCTGGATCTCTTTGATGTCTTTCACCCGCCGAAGAGCGGACAGCACGGAGATTTCATACTGCAACTCGGGAAGCTCGGACACGGCAACGGGGAGGAAGCGGTTGTCGGAGGTGGCCGCGTGTGCGGCTACGTCCCTGACGGTTTCGCACAGCGGCTTGATGGGATCGACGTGCCCGATGCAGCCTCGGAGCCGGCCTGCATGCGTCAAGGTGACAAAGGCTCCTCGTTCACGGCGGAGTGCCTCGAAACCGCCGTCAGAGCAGGAATAAAGACTGTGATCCTTGACGGCTGCCTCGACACTCCGGCGGGTAATTTCCATGAGCCTGGCCTGCTCGGCTTGCCCCAGCGAGAAATCGCTGGACCCGGGGTCCGCGCTGCTTTTGACGAAGACGACTGACGCATATCCCACGACGTTACTGCGGTCACCGGCGACGGAATCTCCGGAATTGGCCTGCATCAAGACCTTGGCTGTGGCGCCCAGCCTTTCGGCCGCCACCATGGTCGCAACGATCGGGCCGCCGCCGCACGCTTCCCAGGTTCCCCGTCTCAAGTTCCGGACCAGGCTGAGGTAGTCACCCTCGGTGATCGCGGTCAGAACCTTCTTGTCCATGGCCACGGCCTCCGCGTAGGTGTGGTAGTGCGAGAGATCCGAGCTGGCGACGATCACGGTGCTCGAGTCAGCCAATCTGGCTAGCCCGACACCCAGGGCACGGCAGGTTTCATAGGTCTGTTCTCCGACGGCAACCGGCACCAGCTTGAAGGGCCCGAGAACCCGCTGGAGAAACGGCAGCTGGACCTCGATCGCGTGTTCTCCTCGTCCGCCCGCTGTCCGGGACATGTGACCGGCGCTTGAAAGCCGCAGCCGCGGACTTTGAGCGGCAAGTTTCCGCGCGAAATCCGTATCGACCGGAACATCGCCCAGAGGCGTCTGGTAGGCGGTCCCGTCGTAGATCGACGCGCCCAAAAGGCGCTCGACATGCGAAGGGGCGATGACCACCACACGACTTACCGGTTTACCCTTCAGTTGGGCGAAGGCCCGGGCGGCCACGTGCCCGGAGTATATATAGCCGGCGTGAGGGACAATCAGGGCAACCACGTGGCCGGCGCTGTCCGCCTTGACCGGCGCCAGATAGTCGTCAACCATGCGGCCCAGCAAATGGGGGTCTGAGGGATAAAAACTGCCGGCGACGACAGGCTGCCTCTTCTTCTCACCCTGAGCGAGGCAACCCGTCAGAGCCATGGCTGATGCAATCAGAGCGACAGTGAAGTACTTGAACATGTGATCCTCGTGCGGCTGGTTCGTTGGTCAGCTCTTCCACCGGCCGGCAATGGCTGTCCCGCATTTCGTGCAGGCCCCTTTCCTGAGGTTCATCTTTTCGACCATGAACCCGGTCCTTTGAATCACGACTTCCTCGCAGCGGGGGCAGCGGGTATTCTCGGCCGGGTGGCCGGGGACGTTGCCGATGTAAGCGTAATTCAGGCCCTCTGCGTCGGCGATACGTTTGGCTCGTTCCAGGGTCGCCAAGGGCGTGGGAGGCAGATTCTTCAACAGGTACTCGGGGTGAAAGCGGGTGAAATGTACGGGAACGTCCGTCCCCAGTTCCCGGCGAATCCACTGACAAAGGCTTCGCAACTCCTGGTCGCTGTCATTGAGCGTCGGGATGACGAGATAGACGATCTCGAGCCAGGTCTTCTGGTTGCGGATTGTGACGAGTGCGTCAAGCACCGGTTTCAGCTCGCCGTTGACGACTTCCCGGTAGAACTTCTCGGAGAAGGCTTTCAGATCGACCTTGATCCCGTCCACCTGGGCGCAGAGCTTTTTGAGCGGCTCTTCCTGGATGTACCCGTTGGTGATGACGACGCTCTTGACGCCCTGTGCTTTTCCGGCGATGGCCGTGTCATAGACATACTCGTAGAAGACCACCGGCTCGCTGTAGGTATAGGCAATCGAGACGCAGCGGTTGTCCCGGGCCAGGGCCGCCACCTGGGCGGGACTCATCTCGGCGTTTCGCACCTGCTCGGGCCGGACCTGGGAAATCTCCCAGTTCTGGCAGAATTTGCAGTTCACGTTACATCCCGCTGTCGCCAGAGAGAAGGCGAGCGTGCCGGGATAGAAATGGAACAGCGGTTTTTTCTCAATCGGGTCGATATGAATGCTGCAGGGGCGGGAGTGAACGAGCGTGTAGTAGGTACCGTTCTGGTTTTCCCGGACGCCACAATAGCCGCGCTCTCGATCATCAATGACGCAAGCGCGCGGGCACAGCTTGCAGCGGATCTTCTTGTTCAGCAGTTTCTCGTAGTATTGCGCCTCCCGGCGCGGTAAAGAGGCTGCCGCCACGGCTTCGCTGCAGCCGGCGGCCATACAGAGCGCAGGCAACGCGGCTGATTGAACGAACGACCGGCGACTGATATCCGACTCTCGACCAGGCACTCCAGGTCTCCTGCCAGGAATTATACATCCTGTAAAGGCAGGGCCTTGTCATTTTCGGCATGGATCAGAGCTCGACTCGGACCACCTCGATCCTGGCCGGATCGTTGGTGCCAAGGCGGTGGTGCTGGTCTGCGGCGGTGGCAATATAGGTGGGCTTGCGGCCAACGGCGGCCAGGGGCTTGAAGCCTTTTTCCTTCCGCTTTTCTTCGATCAGCTGCCAACCCACCGAGTCGAGTGCAACCGGATCGGAGCCCAGGATCAGTGAATTCATCGGCCAGCACCATTGGGGCATGTAAGGGGGGCCACCTTCATACTGGGCGACGACTGCTTCACAAATCGTCAAACGGACTTTTGTACGAATGGGAGACAGCATGAAAACGTCCGCCACATAAGGATTGCAGACGTTCAAATGGTATTTGTTGGGATTGTGTATCGCGCCGAACATGTTTTTCATGGCGACCGAGACGCCGGCAATCCCGTGGTCTTTGAGGACGGGCAGGTTGATGATGACGGAGCATGTTCTGACCAGGGTCGAGGCCAGCAGGCTGCCGACGCTCCCCCAAGCGGCCAGGTCCGTCTCGTACCCGCCGATATCGTTCCCGTAGCATCGTGGCCGCCTGCCTTCGGTCGCTATCCGGAAGCCGGCACTCTCCAAATCGTCGCTGTGGCGGTCCCAAATCACGATAGCCTCGCGCGAGACGCCCACCTCTTCCAGGCATTGCACGACTGCCTCGGCCAACTGCGTTGAAGTCGAAAGCCCCTTCCCAGCCAGGCAGTTGACCTTCAGACCAACCACGTCGGACGGGTGTACAAATTGCCGCCAGGCTTCTCGTGCGGAATCCGCTCCGGTGAGGCGCATGATTCCCTGGTTGACAAGCCGGTAGAGTCGGGCGGAGTCGGGCCGGGCTGACAGAGACGGAAGTGGCGCCGGGTCGTGCGCGATCACGATTCGGGATTTCCGGGCTGGCGGTGCGGCCAACGCCCGCGCGATCGGAAGTGCGAGGCTTCCGGTCAGGAATTCCCTCCGACCGGTAAGGCAGCCGTTGTGCATGTCAGGACTCCTCGATGCTGACGCTGTGGCTGATTTCAATATCCGGCCGAAGCGTATGGATAACGCTGCAGTAGCCCTTTCTGGTCAGCTGGATGGCGTGTTCCAAGCGGTCCAGAGGGACCTTCCCCTTGACGACGAAGCGAATTGAGATGCGCTTGAAGTACTTGGGAATCGCCGGGTTCTGTTGCCCGGATGCGGAAACCGAAAGGGCCGAGAATTCGAGCCTCATCTTCCTCAGGATGCCGGCCACGTCGGCGGCCATGCAGCCGCAAAGCGCCGCGAGCAGCGACTCCATCGGAGAAAGGCCGACCTGCTTCTCGCCGTCGAGAACCGCAGTGGCTCCAGAAGGGCTCTTGACATGAAAACGCTCCCGGTCGTCCCATCTCAACTCCACGTGCAGCGGAGCCGGCGGCTGTTCTTTCATAGGCGAAATTATACTTCGCAGGGTGTTGAAAAGGTCGGTCGGCTTTGAGTCGCGCTGGAGACGGCCGGCATGGCCGGCGATCACAAAGCGGCAGCATGGCTGCCGCACTCCGTCGTAACTACTGCCTTATTTGGTGGCGCTCTTTACGGCCCGCCCTTGGGTGAGCGACAGGCGAAGTGCCAACCCTCGTACCGGTCACCGTTTGTTCCTGGGTGACTTCCGGCCATGGTGCCGATGCCGGTCCAGATGCATGTCTGCAAAAGAGAGGGGGTCTTCGCGGGGCTCGATGTGGGTGAAGACCGTTGCCATGGGAAGCTGTTCGCGAATCTCCGACTCGATTTTCTCGGCCAGGTCGTGGCCTTTCTGAACCGACCAGCCTCCGGGCACCTGAATGTGGACAGAAACGAATGACCTCGGCCCGGATTGCCTGGTCCGCAAGGCGTGGTACTGTATATCCTCGGAGGAGTTCCGGCTGAGCACCGCCTGAACTTTGTCCATATCACTGCTGGGGAGGGCGGTATCCATGAGCCCGAGGATGGAACGCTGCATGAGGCGAGCGCCCATCCACGCGACATGCACCGCGACGGCCAGGCCCAGGAGCGGGTCCAGGATATTCCAGCCGGTCATGGCAACCAGCCCGATGCCGGCGATAACGCCTCCCGAGGTCCAGACGTCCGTCATCAGGTGTTGCGCGTCGGCCTCCAGTGCGATCGATCGGTGACGCCGGCCAGCCGCCAGGATGGTACGCGCCACTCCAAAGTTCACCAGTGAAGCGAGGACAGAAATGACGATGCCGACGTCGACCCGGGAGATGGCCTGCGGTTGAATCAGGCGCTGAACACAGACCGCGATAATGCTGAGCGCGGCGATCAGGATCATCCCTCCCTCGGCCCCGCTTGAAAAGTACTCGGCCTTTTCGTGCCCGTAAGCGTGCTGCTCGTCGGGTGGTCGTTCGCCCACCCGGATGACGTAAAGAGCGAAAATCGCAGCCGTCAGGTTGACCAGGGATTCAATCGCGTCTGAAAGGAGGCCGACCGAGCCGGTGAAGAGGTACGCGAGGGTCTTGAGGCCGATCGTGACGATCGCTGCCCCGATGGAAAGCCAGGCGTATCGGGAAACAGTCAGGCCGCCGGAATCACGCACGTATCTGTCCGTCTCCGTAGACGATGAACTTCTCGGTCACGAGGCTCTCCAATCCCATCGGGCCATAGGCGTGCAGCCGGGTGGTGCTGATTCCTATCTCGGCGCCGAGCCCCAGCTGATGGCCATCCGAGAAACGAGTCGAGGCGTTGACCAGGACGACCGAAGAATTCACCCTGTCGAGAAAATCCTGCGCCAGCTGGTAACTGTTGGTGACAATGGCCTCGGTATGAGACGAACCGTACTTCTCGATGTGCTCGATCGCCTGGTCCAGATCGGAAACGACCCGGACGGCGAGGATCATGTCCAGGAACTCCGCATAGTAGTCTTCCTCGGTGGCCGGTTTCGCCTCGGGGATGTGCAGGCGCGTCTGTGCATCCCCTCGGAGCTCGACCCCTTTCGACTTCATGAGCTGGCCGAAAGCCGGTAAGAACCGGGGCGCGATCTCGCGGTTCACGAGCAGCGTTTCGAGCGCGTTACAGACCGCCGGCCGGGATACCTTGGCGTTGGCGACAATGTTGAGCGCCATCTCGAGATCGGCATCCTCCGCCACATAGATGTGACAGACGCCTTTGTAGTGTTTGATCACCGGGATACGGCTGTTCTCGGCCACGAACCGGATCAGGCCTTCACCTCCGCGGGGGATGATCAGGTCGATGTGATCTTCCTGCTTGAGCAGGACCGCGACCGAGTGCCGGTCGGTCGAATCGACCAGCTGACAGGCATCGCCGACCTGATGGCGGCGAAGCACGTCGCCGATAATCCCGACCAGGCACCGGTTGGAACTGAGAGCTTCCGAACCGCCTTTGAGGATCGTTGCGTTGCCGGCCTTGAAACACAACGAAAAGGCGTCGATCGTGACGTTGGGGCGCGCCTCGTAGACGATTCCAATCACGCCGAGGGGGATGCTCTTTTTCCCCACGCGCAGACCGTTTGGCCGGGTCCACATCCGCGACACGATGCCGACCGGATCAGGCAATCCGGCCACTTCTTCGAGACTGTCGATCATGGTCTGAATCCGAGACTGATTCAGCGCCAGCCGGTCTAGCAGCGCGCTGCCCAGATTCTTGTCCCGGCCGGCGGCGAGATCGACCTGATTGGCCGCCAGCAGCGTGTCCTGAATTGCCTTGTTGCCGAGAGATTCCGCGATTTCAAGCAGGACCCGGTTCTTGACATCGGCCGCCAGGGAGGCGGTTTTTCTCGAGGCGGCGCGGGCCCGGATGGAAAGGTCGACAATGGTTTTTTCGAGCAGGTCGGTCATGGCTTAGGTAACGAGAACCAGGTTATCGCGGTGGACGACTTCGTCATAGTATCGATAACCGAGCTTGGATTCAATTTCGTCGGTTCGGCACCCTTTGATCGCGAGCACCTCCTGCGAGCTGTAGTAGGTCAAGCCCCGCGCGATTTCACCGCCGTCAGGTCCGATAATCCTGACCGAAGTGCCCGATCGGAAGCTCCCTTCCACGGCTGTAATGCCGATCGGGAGAAGGCTTCGCCCCTGTTCGGCCACTGCCCGCAAAGCGCCGGCATCGATGCAGAGACTGCCTTTCGGCGACAGAGTGTGCAAGATCCAGTACTTGCGCGCCGACAGCTTGTCGTCGCACGGTAGGAACAGAGTCCCTTCCTCCTCGCCGGCAATCACCGCCTGGATTATTCGGTCCTTCAACCCGCCCGCCAGGACCGCCGGAATTCCATATTGGTTGGCCTTCCGGATCGCCATCAGCTTGGACTTCATTCCTCCCGTGCTGATGCTCGACCCGGTCAAGTGATCCTTTGCGCAGTCGAAGTGAAGGTTCGTGATGCGGTCGACGACAGGAATGGGTCGCTGGCCCGGCTCGAATTTCTCGTACAAGCCATCGGTCGTCGAGAGAATGAGCAGAAGGTCCGCGCCGATCAGCGCGGCGACTTCCGCCGAAAGATTGTCGTTGTCTCCGAACTTGATCTCGCTGACGGCCACCGAATCGTTTTCGTTCACAACCGGCACCACGCCGGCCGAAAGCAGCGTCTCGAACGTGTTGCGGGCATTCAGATACCTTTCCCGGCTTCTGACATCATCCTGGGTCAGGAGGATTTGAGCGGAATGACGGTTCTTGCGCGCGAAGAGCTCCTCGTAAAGGGCCATCAATAAAGTCTGGCCGATCGCCGCGCATGCCTGCTTCTGGGGGATACTCTTAGCCCTTCCCGCCAGGCCCATGACCGGTGCCCCGGCAGCGACGGCCCCCGAGGTGACCAGCACCGTCTGCATTCCAGCCGACAGCAGACTGGCGAGGCCCTCGACGAGCGACGAGACGCGTTCCCGGTTCAAACGCTGGTCGCTTCCAGTAAGTACGCCTGACCCGACTTTGACGACTACTCGTCGGGACCTGGCCAGGCGTGACCGAAAAGGATGTGGTTTTGCCTTCATTGTCGTAACAGGCCAACGATTAACACGAATAACACAAATGCACCCCACCCTATCCGATGTTTTGTCGGCTCGCTGATCAGCACACGCTCACGACGAGCCCTTCGGTGCTCACGTCGAAATCGAAAAACCGCGCCCGGAGGTTAGGAGGCGCCGATTCCAGCATGTCTTTCACCTTCATGGCGTCATTCGGGCTTTTGCACACCATCAGCAGAAAGCCTCCGCCTCCCGCTCCCAGCAGCTTGCTGCCGTAAAGGTGCGGAGACAGCCTGCTGAGCAAACCCTCGATCTCGCCGTTCGTGGAATTCGGATCGAGCTGCTTATTCAGAGACCAGGCGGTGTTGATCAGTTCGCCGAACTCCAGGATGTCCTTGCGGGCCATGGCGTCGGCTACCTGGTTGCCTAACAAGTGCAGACGCCGAAGCGTGGTCATGGCGAGGCGATCGCGATCCAGGTAGCGGCCAACCACGTCTTGCAGAATATGCTTTGCCAGGCGCGTGATGCCCGTGTAATACAAGAGCGTGCAGCCGCCGTTTGTCGCCGGTTCCAGGACGTCGGCCGCGACATAGTGAATCCGGATATCGGGAACCATCCCCGGATCAGACTCGATCAGCTTGACGCCATCCACGACTCCGCCCACCTGGTCCTGCCACCCCCCGCCCGTGGTCAGAGCCTGCTCCAGGCGGAGGACATAGTGGAAAAGATCCCGGCGCGGCAGGGTGCGGCCGGTCAGCCGGCTGAGGACCGAGACGACGACGGCGCCCATGATGCTGGAAGTTCCCAGCCCGCTCCCCTTCGGTATGGCGGCCAAAGTAGTCAGCTCAATTCCTCCCCCAAACTCCGCCAACATCCGCTCAAGGGTCGGATCGCCCTCCCAGTTGGCGGCCTCGGGATCAAAGCCGCACAAAGCCAGGGCAGCTTTGGCCAGGCCGAACTCGCCAGTCGGCTCCCGATAGTCGAGCAGTCCTTCCAGTGAGGTGATTTCGAGCCTGGTGCCGAGGTCAATAGAGCTGATCCGGATGACAGGTCGATCAATCACGCGGGCGTAGCATTGAATAGGCGGCTGGCCGTTCAGATTCACCGCCGCGTTAATGACCCTTCCGCCGTTCTCGAGGGAGTAGGGGGGAGTATCGGTCCAGCCCCCTCCGAGGTCGAGTCTTGCCGGGGCGCGCCCCCAGACGATCTCATCTGAACGAAGAGCACTTCTCGGTGGCGCGGGTTTCTGAACGCCGGTATAGATGATGGTGGATTCCAGAAAGTCAAAGGCCCTGGCATGCAACTTCTCAACCCACCGCGATATGGCCATGCCGGGGTATGGGAACACTCCGAATCGTCGCAGCCACTCGGCATCCTCCTCCGCCAGGTCCTCCGCCAGTCCGGGAAGCAGATCCTCCACAAGCTGTTCCGGCGAGTCAGCCAGCAGACCAACGGCCGTGCCCAGGGTATGGATCAGACGCGAAAAGGTGAAGCAGTCCATGCCGGGATCGGAACAGGAACGGGAATGCCACCGAGCCTCGGACATCAGGGCCTTGATCCAAACCTGCGGCCGGCCGGAGTTCCTGAGGACAAAAGCCAATTCCGCTGCCGAGAAACCGCTGTCCGCACGAAACGTCGCGGGCAGTGAGCCGAGGATCTCTTCCGCGCGCAGCCGGCTGCGTCTCTGGTAGAACGCGGAAAAGTCCGTCAGCGACGCGATTTCAGCCAGGGAATAGCGCCGCGCCTGGCGCCACTCGCGCTTCTGATCTGCGGTAGCCTTTCCCGGATGCAGCATCCAAAGCCATTGGCGAAAGGAAGCCGGTGAATCGCCGGCAGGGAAAAGGTGCGCCTCCCAGATCCCGCGCCGCTCCGGCGGTTGATCCTCCGGCCAGATGTCCTCGGCGGATGCGCCGGCCTGGGTCAACCAGTCACTCAACTCGTACCCGCAAAAAGTCGGCGAGCGCTGCCCCGAGTCCTTGAAGCTGTCCAAGACCGAGTAGCAGCGAATGAACGACTGGCCGCCTTCGCGGGCCGGGACGACATCAACGCAATCCCCTTTTGCCAGCTCCAGCGGTTCGACCACGTCGAGCCCGGCGATGACGTTCTGGCCGCCAAGATTCACCGGTGCGGCAATCCGGCAGCTTTCGACCCAGGCATTCGAACCGAGCAGGCCTCCGCCTTCCACGATCTGGTTGTTGATGCTCAGGCAGGTATTCAGGTGAGACACGCCGCGGTCCCGCCTGAGCAATTCGGCGCCGCTCTCGATGACCTGGGCGGTAGTCCCGAAATGCAGGAAACTGCACTGCCGGAGCACCTGGACGTGAAACGGCACCCGGGAGAGCGCCTGGTAGAGGCAGGAGAGGAGGGTCTCACTGAGGCTGGATCCGGCTCCGTAAGCCGATCGGCGGTAGGTGTCCAGACTGACTTCGGTGCCCATCGCGCAGCAGATTTCCCGGTAGAAGTCGAGCCCATGCCGGGAGAAGGTGTCAGCCCAGTTGGAGCTCCAGCAAAGCGCCCCGTCCCTGGCCAGGTGGACGTCGAAAAGTCCGAGGATCTCGACAGCCGTCTCCGCATCGAGGCTCATAACGCCGATGTCCAGGATGGAACGACCGTAGCGGTCGACCGCGCCTTGCGCACCCTGCTCGGCGATGTCAGGCTTCTGGAGGTAGGAACGGACCCTGCCGCCGGGCCCCAGGCAGTAGACTCCGTGCCTGGCCGCCTCCTCGGGCGCCGCAGGGCAGCCGAGCCCCGTCACGCCCTCTTTGAAGGCGACCAGCAAAGGGTCGAAGCTCAAGAGGACATCGCCCGATGCGACCACGACCTGACCAGGCCGCGGATTCGGCGGGAGGGCCAGATAGACAGGCAGTTGCCGGTCAAACAGCGTCGTTGTGACGGCGCGATCACTGTCGCCGGGAACCGGTATGAACACCTTCCCACAAGGGGCATAAGCCGGCAGCCGGCGTGAATCGCCTCCGGCATGGATCACGAGAATCCGGAGTTTCCGGAGCGTTGCCAGCCACGTTGTCCTGTCGCCGGCCTGCTCCTTCGAGGCCGACCCTGCCCCCAATTCCTGGTTCAAGACCGCCAGGATCGAATAGACGGTGCTTCCGCCGCTTCCGATCCGTTTGCCCTCCGGATCGGCGACCACCATGGTCCGCTTCACTTCGGCCAGCAGTCCGAGCTCCTCGCGCAGCTTGAGCTGGGTCTCATACGCCAGTGCCTGGGAACGGTTGGAGGCGGTGACGATCAGGTAGTCCCACGACTCGAGGGATCGGCGCATAGGGAACTATGAGTTTACAGGAGCGAGGTTCTCTGGAGCCAGTGGAAAGAACGCTCGAGGGTAATCCCTCAGTTTTCGGTTCGGAGGTCCGTTAGGACCCCGGTCCGTTAGGATCCTG
>JBHGBF010000156.1:0-13425 GCA_041946865.1 Acidobacteriota bacterium
AACTGAAATCCTGGATCAATCCGCTGCACAGCTTCCGGATCAAAGCGTCGCGTAACACCCGGGAAGTGCGAGATCCGTCAGCCACCGTTTGTGCAGCCAGTGGTCCGTCATCTGTCGTGCGACGGCGCCGGAGGAGCAATTTCCCAGCACGTAGCTTTTCCCGACTAAACACCGCCACTGCCGCTGCTCCGGGCTCTCGGATAATGCCCTTGAGATTTCCTCCGCTCCTCTTGCTGCTGAACCCCTTGGAAACGTCAACAACGCTCCTTTTTCCTCCAATTCCCCTGCCAGCCCAGTCTTAGTGGAGACAACAGGAAGGTCGAACAGGAAGGGTTCGGCTATGCAGTAGCCAAAGGTCTCGACCAGTGAAGCAACAACAGCGATATCGCAGTGCCTGAGCAGCCCGGGGATCTCCGATTGCGGAAGACGCCCAGCGAAACAGACGGCCCTCGATAGCGCGTTTCTCTCCGCGAACTCTCGACACTCGTTCAGGCACGGGCCGTCGCCAGCCAGGATCAGCGATGCGGTGGGATATTGTCTGAGAAGGCGGGACAATATTTCAATCAGTGTTCTCTGCTTCTTTATTCGATTAAACTGCCCAAGAAAAACCAGCCGAGGGCGCCCGTAGTAGGCCAGCCAAGACGGTTCAGGGACTTCACCTCTCTGCGGTTGGTTCTGGGACGCAAACGTCCACCGCTCGTCAAGAGGTAAGTGAACCACCGAGCACATATGACGTGGAAGTCCGAGTGAAATCATCTTGCGGCGCTCGAGGGCACAGGCGGCATAAACGTGATCGACACTTCGCCGGTAAATCTGGGTGCCTATCAGATAGTAAAGCGGCCAAGCCCGCTTCTTGTGTCCCAGCGAATAAACCTGAATTCCTGAATAGCAGTTAATCCCTTTCGCCCTGGAGTCCTTCTGGACCTGACGGAAGACCAGAGCGTCACGGAGGGAGAAGCCAAGTAATATCGATGGCTTCTCATCAAGAAGTGTCAGCGTTAGATCCGCCGCCTGACGTCGTAGTTCCGAAGATGCCATTGTCAAAGAGCGGTTGCTTACGACTCTACAACCGGCTGATTCAACCCGCGCTCTCAATCCTTCATGCTGTTCGCCGGGGCCGGCAAGTATGGTCGTTGACAGACCTATCTGTTTGAAACTGACCGCCAGAGCCGCAAACGTGGCCCGCAGACCTAAAGAGTGCGTGCCAGAGGTCATGATGAGCTTGGGAAGACTCGAGTTTGGCGGCAAATGTTACTCCTTTTCCCAGAGCTGGGAAATGTAGCGGCCTCGAAATCGATACGATTGGAGAGCGTTCCAGACGTATATCCCTGTCATCGCTTTCTGAAAGATTCTGAACACGCGGGCCGCAAGTGTCTGGGAGCGGCTATAACCGGTCTCTGCACGCCACATTTCCCGCTCTTTCTCGTACACAGGCTCAAGCGTCTCTCCCTTTCGAGAGGGGTGGACCCGCATGAACGACAACGGCATTTGTGTATAGTTTATTTTCGCGCCGGATTTGAGAAGCCTGAATAGTAAGTCGACATCCATGCGGCAATGCAGGTCCTCGCGTGCTCCGCCCGCGCTGAGCCACGTGGTTCTCCGAATAAAAGTCGAGGGTTGCAGAAGATCGCTTGCTCCTCGCCCGGCACACCAGCTTGGCGCTCTGGATGGACAATAGTAGGATCGGATCTGCCCGTCGCCGGTGCCGAGCAAAATCGCTCCCATCACAATGTCGGTCTCTGGTTGTTTGCGCACGATCGACGCCACCTGGTGAAGGGCGCCAGGCAACAGGAGATCGTCGGAGTTGAGCCAGGCCACAAAGTCACCACTGGCTCTCGCCATCCCCTTATTTATCGCCTGTGACTGTCCCGAATCGGGTTCGCTGACCCACCAGTCGAGCTGGTTCGTGTACTCCTGGAGGATCTCCCAGCTGCCATCCGTGCTGCCGCCATCTACCACGAAATACTCAAGATTCGGGTATCGCTGACAAAGGACAGATTCTATTGTTTCTCGGACAAACGCGACCTGATTGTACGATGGAGTGACCATCGTTATGCGAGGGTAGTCAACGCCCATAGCGGACGGCTGGGAAAACCCTGTGCGGGAGAGAACGGTTGGTCGTGCTCGCCACCGGATTACGAACATACCCGGAATAGATGCCGAGGCCTATGCCGGCGAAGAACCAGGCGAAGGGGAGAGTGTCGTGAAAAACCATCGCCGGCAAAAGGAAAAGCATCATGCCCCGACAAATTTGAGTCGCATTGTAGTCCTCGGTGGACATGTTGTAAGCGGCACGGCCCAAATGACCGAACCAAAGGGCAAAAAGAGCAAACACGAGTGCGTTGCCGATCAGTCCGTAGGCCCCTATTGCCTCGACCAACGGCAGACGCGTGCTCAACAAGCCGATTCGCGCTACCAGACTACCCTCCGGCAAGTACCAATAAGCTCGGAAGGCCGGATTGCCAAGGCCGGCTCCGAAAACCAGGTAGAAGGGCTCGGCACTCAGCCAGTTCACGTACGCGTTCCAACTGGTGTCCACACTATCCGACTGGCTGATATAAATTTGTGAACCTTCGATTTGAATTCCGGACAACGACAGGTACTCGAGGCTCCTCTCTTCGATCAGCGAACGTTCATTGGATAGCCTCGATGCCCACAAGAGGGCAAAGACCGAGATGCCGATGACAATCATCCCTACGAGTGATCTGGACTTTGCCGTTACTAGAACTCCACGATCGGGTGCGACGAGCCTTTCGACGGTTCTTCTCTGAAATATCGACGAAGCTGGATGTGAAGTCGGAAAACCACGGCTACTGCGCCTCTCGCGGGAAGTGGCCAGCAACCAGGCTGTGATCGTCACGAAGCCTAAGATGGCCGACCCTGCTGCCGTAACCGAAGCTGATAACAGACCCAAGAGGAGTACTATCTCTGCCACCCCGGTTCTGATGACCCATCTCGGAAGTCCGCTTATTGGAAACACCCGGCAAAGCAACGCCAGACAGGCAATGATTCCCATTGCCCGGCCGTAGTACCTTGGTTCAAATGAAAATGGCGCGAGTCGCAGCCGTAGTCCGCTGGAGTACACGCTCTGCGGATAGCTCAGGAAAAGGCCGAGGACCCTGGCGAGCGAAGGCGCAGCCACGGACGAGACGACTATCAGGATGCTTACGGAACTGACTATGGCCGCAGACCAGAAGATTACTTTCAGTACGCGGGAGAAATCCTGAGCAGAGCGGATTGCCCAGAAGGAGATGAACAAGGCAAGCAGACCCGCCAGCCAAAGCAGTATTTGGAGAAGCTGGCGATAGGGTGGCCGTTGTGCATCCGTGGCAAGCAAATGCAGAAACGGGATATCGGCCGGGGCGTTTGCGAGCCCGTAACCGGACACAGCCAAAACGTAGCTGCAGACAATAACGAGCAGCTGCGCAAATGGCAAGCTTTGACGTGAAAAGCGTGTGCCGGACGTGAGTACGGAAAGCACATAAAAGACCGCCAGGAGCTTAAAGCCACTCCAGGAGAGGCCAAGGCGGACCTCCGCCGTCCATAGGTACGCAAGCGGTAGAAGTGACGCAAAACGACCAGGGCGGGGCAGAGCCAGCACGTACAGGATCAGAAGGACCACGATCCAATAGAAAGACCAGTGATCAAACGACATGCCGAATCGGACGCAACGATCTGTTCATGATTCCGCGGCTCGATATCTGACCGACCAGACAAGAGGAAGTCGGCTGGCTAGGCATTAGCTGCGAGGAGCTTTCGGTAGACGGACAGCAGGTTGCGCATGTAGTGCTCCCAAGAGAGGCTCGCAAGTGCCTTCCGGCGCGCAGCTCGACCTAGGGACACGCCAAGATCAGGATGCCGGTAAAGAAGCAGCAGCTGTTCGGCCAATGACTCCTCGTCTCGCGCCGGTACCAGCAGGCCATCGACACCGTGAGTAAGCACGGATCCACTGTTATGAGTGACGATACAGGGGAGCCCCGCTGCCATGGCCTCCAACACCGTCCTCGCACACCCCTCTGCAATATAGGGACAGACGAACACTGAGGCTTGGGAAAAATACTGGGGCATTTCCGAGTACGGGACATGCGGAATGTGGTGAAACTCGGTCGTTGACTTTCGGACCTCAGGGGGACAATCTACGTGGTAGTTTCCTACCATGATCAGCTCCGCATTAGGGAGACGGAGGTTCTTGAATGCCCTCAAGAGATACATAACGCCTTTGAAAGTGGAAAGACTGCCGACAAAAAGCACTCGAAACGTGGAGTCGACCCGCTCTACAGCAGGCCGGAACCGTGAGAGATCAGCACCAGTGTAAACCATCTCGATGCAATTCGGGTTCTTCACATGGGGGCGGACAGTGTCAGCAACAAACGGTGAGTTGGTTAGTACATAGTCCGCGCGGGCTATGTCGAACTCCATCTCCCCGGTGGGCCTTATAAAGGTCCGGTGCCTGGGCGGAACTCCCCAGCGCTCGTATTCCTCGGCCAGAATCTTGGAGGCGAATTCCGGGTGAGCAGCCGACTGCTCCAAGAGGACTTTTGCCCCGATTCTATGAGCGTGAGGTATGATTTGACGCGAAAAGCCGGATCGAGAATGGATCAGCTTGATCGGAGGCTTGATGTGCTTGCAAGCCAGCCGGCCGTAAATTTCGGAGGCAGTTCGGTCCAAGGCTCTCTGGAGGCGAGGAGATGTGAACTTCGCGGTGAGCATCAAGGAGAGGTGCCCGAAAATCTCCGAACTGTATATTGTTTTCACTCGTTCATCGGGGATGGCATCGTCCCGATTCTGAAGCAGCTTTCTCACGCGGCTGCCTTCCCGTCGATTCAATGTCCGCAGTTTGGGCAGCCAATACCGCTTCACATAGATGGATGTTATCATCGAGTGAAAACACCCCCCCGCCAAGGCTGCCCTTGCCGCGGCATATAAGTGGGACCTACCGTGCCCAGTAGAGACAATGACAAGTTCAAGCTGTGATTCGGCGGGTCCTGAACCGATTTCACTAGCCAGGTTCATGGTAAAATATCTATTTGGCTAGGTTCGTGCAAAGGGTGTAAAACGTCGTGCCCACACTCCGTGCATCGAAAAGGGACCTGATTGGTTCAATTGAAAACACCTTCTCAAGAGATCCACCTTGCCAGGCAGTGTACATTGATTGGAGCCGATCCGCGACCCTTTCGGGGTTCTTCTGAGAAACGACCGTTTGTCCTGCTATTCGGAGTAGGTCGGCGACCTCTCCGCCAGCGGGACTGACGGCCAGAATCGGACGGCCTGAGCCGGCGTAGTCGGCAAATTTCCCCGGGAGGAAGACTCCGTTTGCCATGGGAGCTTCTATCAACACGAGTACCGTAGCACGAGCGATGACCTGGCACGATTCGTCGTAATCCACCTCCCCGCAAATCTCAATATTTCCATTAATTGTCTTGAGTAGTCTATTTTCCCGCTCAGAAACGTCAAGCTTGCCAATGAAGACAAGCCGCGTTCTGCTTCTTGAGGGGGGATTCCGCTGAAAGAAGAGCTGCAAGCCAGATAGGAAAAGGTCCAGGCGCCGCGCTCCTCCCGCTGCACCGCAGTGGACAAGTCGAAACTCATTTCGGTCACCGACTGTGGACGGCGAGGTGCCGGATATGTGGGGCAGGACGACCGCCTTGCCGTGACGGGGAGTACCATGAGAAGCGAGCATCAGTTGAAGGAGTCGCTTGCTTGGGAACACTATCAGTGACGCTTTTGACCAGATCATGTGTGACCAGAACTTGTAGAGTAGTCTTCCACCGAGTCGAGGTTCCCTACGATACGGAACCGGATGCAGGAAACCCGGCCAAGGGTCACTGAAGAATACGACCCACGGAATTGCGAGGACTTTCGAAAGGGCATGACCTACGACATGACTTTCAAAAGGGGCGTATCTCGAAACCAAAAGCGCAGGGCGCCAGTTACCAACCAATTTCAGAGACTCGCGATAGGCTGACACCACCCACTTCCTGTCTTTTGGATACCAAGGGGTTAGACAGTCGAACGGGTAGCGCCTTGCTGCAATCTGGGTTGAAACTCTGCAACAGCAGGCTGCGAGTTGTCTCCATCTAGGACTCTGGTCCGGATTCATTCCCGGTTGGTCGCAAACAATCCTGCTTTCAATCCCCTCTTGTGCCAGCGCCAAAGCGAGTTTTCCCGCTGCATATGACTCGCTTGTGCGCATAGGAGGGAAGCTGCGGCTAATCCAAAGTATCTTCATGGCGTGTTAAGCCGGCGTCAGGCTCAAGTTAGCGAGACGCGTGAAGCACGCGAGATCCTCAATCAAGTACCAGGCGCAGCGGAGTGTGCCTGTGTACTCTTTCGCTGCTCTGCGGCACCCGTGGGACTCACTGATGTTCCGGTAACTCCCGGTTCCCTGATTGCTCAGCGTCTGATTTCGACCGTGTTAGAACAGCCCCATAGCAACAGACAAGAGGTTCAGGTTGTGCGTACGGTGACGACATCATGATCAAACGACGTCCCACTTTTAGAATGGAGTCTAACGTAAGCGTTTTGCCGCTGACATCCCGGTGTCTAGCTCGGTTGGCCGCAGTGCGAAGCGCCCACCCGGCGAATTCTGAAGGAGTCGTTCGTTTGGGAAGGCAGGGGCTGGAGTTGGTTGTTAGAAGCCGTGAAGGGTGAAAAACCCTCTCGGAGACACAAAACTGGAAACTGCGGAGGACGGCGCATCTCAACACATTGAAAGTCTGTGGCGTCAATTCAGATCGGCTGTCCGCGCTAATGTCGACGGTAATGACTAAAGTGCCGCCGGGCTTGAGAACACGAGCTACCTCATCTATCAGTTCTCGCGGGTCCGGCACATGCTCCAAAACACTTATACAGTAGACACAATCGACCGAGGCGTTCCGGAAGGGAAGCAGGCCACCTTGGGCAAGCGCGAAATCCACCCGACCATGTCGTGTTTTGAAGCATTTAATCGCCCGCGAAAAATCCCGCGCGCAGATCAAGTCTGCATCTACGGCTACGACCTGACATCCGCATCGGCCGAGAAAAAACGGGAAAGATGTAACTCCGCTTCCCAGGTCAACTACTCGGGGCAGCATTTGTCTGGGCAATTCTCGACGCCATTTGAGAATGTGATAAGCAGCGTAAGGATACTCCCAAACGCGGCTCCAGGTGTGCAGCGGGTCCCTAGGCCACGGGTATTGAGCGCTCCTGAATCTGGACTCGTGCGCCAGGAATCTCGCTTGGAATTGCTCCAGATGACTAAACAGCCTTATCCACCGTGCCGACGAGAGGTCGTCAAGGCTGGCAAGACCACTGTACTCGAATGCGCTTTCGCCGTGTAGGGCTATTTCACTCTCGGCTATCTTCATTCTTCACAAAAATCCAACTCGGCACGACTTTTTATCAATCGAAACGCAAACGCGAAGGTCCAGCAGGCGTGCGCAGCGTATGCTGTCAGGTGGGCTACAGCTAGCCCCAGCGCCCCGAGTCCTTGAGACACCATGAACCAAGTGGCAGTCAGGAGGACGCATGCCCAGCCAAGATTCATCCATGTACTGAGCCACATCTTCCCGGTTGCCGTAAGAGCAGTGCTAACGGCGATCTGTGGAGCCAGCAAAACACCGGTCAGCACTACTATTGTGAAGACTTGGGTGGCGTCAGAGTACTCAGCGCCGTACAAACCCATGATTCTCTTTCTGAGTAAGATCATCGAAAGACCGACCAAAAGTGCGGGCAACAAAGATGCTCCCAGACCGGTGAAAAGAGCCTTCCTGCAGTAACGCATGTCTTTGCGCCCGTATGCCGAGGACAGAGTGGGAAGTACCGCTTGGCCCACAATTCCCGGAATAAATAGAAGCGGCATTCGCCAGTTGTTGGCAGCGTTGAAAAGACCGAGTTGTGAAAAGCCATCTGGTTGATTGACCAGCATGGCGTTGCTCAACCAAACAACAGGAGTAATCATCGCGCCGCTGATCACGGCAGGCAACGAGAAATTCAGCAAAACACGCCACTCCCCAAGAATAGCTTTGAAAGGCGTGCGAGTGGACGGGGATGGGCAAAGACGCGAGAGGGCCGTGCGGCTCACAAGATAACTGATAGCTATCGTGCTGATCCAAGCTAGTACCGCCCCTCGTACATGCCACTGCCACACACATGCCGAAGTTATTGCCACAGCTGCAAGTCCCTGAATGATATTTACCGCAGCGAGTCGCCTGAAGGCTTCGAACCCAGCAAGGGCTCCGGTCTGAGCGCCATGCAGAGCAGAAAAAAGCAGAAAGGCGCCGGAGATTTGCAAGTCTACCGCCAGATGTGGCGCGCCCAGTGCACGCTGGGCAAGCCAGGGGCCACCGAACCCGATTCCCGCAAATGCTAGTACTCCTGTTAGCAGCGCGACACGTTCGCTTAATAGAATGATGCGCGCAACCCTTTCTGGATCTCTCCCGGAAAGCTGGCCGATAAACCGCGTGTTCGTTAGCCCTAGACCCGATGCTGCGAAAACCGCAAACATATTCGCCGAACTCTGGACCATCGTGAATTCGCCGAACGCAACCTTGCCGAGTAGCCGAGCGCAGATAACGCCAACCAGCAGGGCCGAAAACCGTCCGAACACGGTTCCCAGCAAGTTCCACAACGTGTTACGGAAAATCCGGCGGGCAGGCTGTTCTTGTGCTTGTTCGCCACTTGCCCTGCCTCGCCACGGACTGAGAAAGGGCCGACTTGAACTGAAAATTCGCGAATAAGTCAGGACCATTTCTTGCGACTTCTTTAACAAAGTCCCGCTTTTCGATTGAAAACATCAACTCCCCGCATACGACGCTGACGGTCGTGAGGGGAACCGGAAACGCTTGGCGGGTTCGAGTCTGCGAAGGGAGAGTATCCGACCTGAAGGTGACTTAAAGGTCAGCTCCACCTAAAACCACAGCCAGGAACGCAGCTGGAGCGTACTTGGCCTCCTCAACTACAGATCATTGCCTGTCGCTCCGTCGAAACACGGTTCGCTTCCGTCAGTTACAGCGATCAGAAGAGTGATATGTGGGGGAGGGGCGGGGAATCGGCGCGCGGTGGTGATCACGAGACACAGAGTCAGCGTTCGGCACTCCTGCCCTCCCGATGCTCCTGCCCCGTGTGTGGCTGGGCGATCGCCGCATTCTGGTCGGAAAAGCCGAAGAACTCTCGACGCTTGGACCGTTCCTCTTTATGGAGCAGTGCTCCAACGGAACGTCCCGTGTTCGGCGCTACTGCAGACGAGTAGTATCCCCGCCTCGGGTGCATACACGCGCAGTACCCGTAACACATTGACACGTCTGCTGGTGATGCTCACGCGAAGACTGCTCTCTCCGTCTCCCACGAAATGCCGTTGAAGGCCTGCCCCGCCACGAAAACTATGAGTACTGCCCGCCCTTCTCTGAACTGTGGGTCCAAGGTGTCCTGGTCGACGACGTCGCGTTAGAACCGAGCAATACCGACTGCTGTGGGGGCCAATCCGACTGTCGGTCCGGGGCTCAGCTACACAGCGGAATCTACGTCAGCAGCAACGATCTCAGGGTGTAGAAAACGGATTAAGACAGCCGTGAATTAGCGTCACGTGTTCGAAAGGAGCTGGGCTGAAACTCTGGTTTTCCGATTACGTGCCATCGCGTCTCGAATGCTGGCCCTCTTGTTTTCGTCGGTCATAGCCACGCGCCATCACGCTCAATGTCATCTGCGAGACCGATCTGTCTGGCCTTCAGCCCCTCAAAACCGGCTTTGGAGAGGATGAGGTCTCCAACGGGGTCAGGTGGTTCAGTTCGATATCGGTGACAATATCGAGGATTTCTCGTTTCAGTTGTCGGTCGAGTCCCTCGGCAATGACGGCGACATCGGTATCGGGGTGGCGTTCGGCGTCCCCCCGCGCTTTTGACCCGAACAAGACCAATCGTTCCAGGCGTGGACCGAGCAGGTCATTCAGGCGGGCACGAAGCTCGGAGAGCGCCTGCCGCTCGCCAGTAGTCAGGATCGGGGAGAGTTTCATCGGCGGGCACTCGGGGAGGTCACTTGAAGAGCATGTCGGCGTCGAGCGCGAGGTCGGTAAGTATCAGACTGAGCACTGTTTCTTCCGATCCGTAGCGTCGCACCCGGCCATATCCGATCGGGCAAGGTTCAGAGTACACTTCAATTCTCCTGCGCTCCAGATCGATCAGCCACACCTCCGGGATACCGGCTTCGGCGTAAAGGGGCAACTGGACGTTCCTGTCTCTCTCCGATGAGGTGTCCCCGATTTCCATGAGCAGGTAAACGTCCGACGGTGTCGGATGGGCTTCCGCATAGAAGTCCTCACGCCGACGCAGCAGCGCGATATCGGGCTGAAGCTCGGAAACATCGCTCAGGCGAATCGGATCTTGGACACTCAATAGCGCCCTACCGCTGGCCCATTTCCCTAGGGTTTCCGTCAACTTCTTCACACAAGCGGCGTGCCGAGCTCCGATTGGAGTCATCTCGATAACCTCCCCGTCGATCAGCTCGACCCGGTCGTCTTCGGTTAGAATGTTGGCCTCGGCCATCCGGTAAAAATCGTCAACGGAGAATCTATAGCGCTGAACAGGAAGGCTCATGGCTGTATCTTAGCATGTCGATGGGGGCGCGTTCCTACACATCTCGGGGTTCTATTCCGGCGCTCATTTCCGCAATTCCGTCGCATTACCTCCAACCAGTATAGGCGCTTCCATTTTGAGCCCAGCCCGGGCACGCTTCGCCCCTGTGAGTCACAGAACCGGCGTTTCGGGTGTCGGGAAAAGCTAGCTGAAGGAAGGCGCGGTCGTGATCGCGCGACTTTAGAGTCTGCGCTCTGTGTCTACTTCACCGCGACGTTCTGAAGCGTTTACTTGTGCCTGCTCAGGTTTTACCTGTTCAGATCCCCCCAACATCCCGCCGTATCGGCCGGAAAACCCGGCCGGTCCTGACCGGAAAGCCTTGGACGGGAGAATGATATTGTCAGAAGCGGCAGATTGGCAAGAGTATTCCTTAGTATGTAATTGTAAGGACGCAATATGTCGAGGGCGATCCGATTGCCTCAGAAACGCCTGGAATTCGCCAGTTCTTGCAGTCCTTTCCCAGGAGTGGCGACGTCACACAAAGTGACAAAATTGCCGGCTGTGTTACGATTGCCGGGTAAGCTATGGTACACCGTCACCTAAACCATCAGCGGCTGACGTTGGCGGCCATCGACAATATCATCGGACGCGGGAAGCGGCGCGACTGCGACTGGGTCGAGTTGCGGCGTGCGGCGCTTGCCGATCCTGCGATTATGGAAAGGGTTCTGCGGGTGTGCCTGGCTCATACCGGTGATCCCTACGCTCAGCGGTACCACTTCTGGAAGCACTACGCCGAACAGCACCTTGCCTGAATGGGAGCGAGTTCTCTCCTCTGCGGCGCACTTGCAGCGCATCCTCCCCGATGCGGTACTTGTCGGGGGGACGGCATCGCCTGTATGCCGGCCACCGGGTTTCAACCGACGCCGAACCGTTGACCGACTTGCGAGAGCGATTTGATGCTGTCCTGACAGAGCTGGAGTCCGTCGCAGGTTGGAGGACGGCGCGTATCCGTCGCCCGGTTCAGATCCTTGGCAGCCTGGACGGCATCGAAACCGGCGTGCCACAACCGATCCGGGATGAACCTCTCGAAACTACACAAGTAGAATGCTTCGGGCAGAGAGTCACGGTCCCGACCCAGGCGGAGATGCTGAGAATCAAGGCCGTGCTGATCCTGAGCAGGAACGCGACCCGGGACTACCTCGATTCTGCGGCTTTGCCCGATCATATCGGGGATGACCCGAGTCGTGGAGGCGCTACGCAGCTTCGATTGGCTCTACCTGCAACCGACCGAGGAATCGGCCTGCAACAACTTCAGGTTCAGCTTGCTAACGCTACGCGCTTGCCAAAAGCGGCAAGATCCCGGAGCTTGGCGCCATGATCGGGCCTGACGGAAGCGTGATCCCTCTGCCTTACGACCTGGAAGGTATCAGCCTGACTGAGTACAAGAACCTCGATCCCCGCTGGAATGACTGGGACTCGGTCAAGTTGGTTTGCGTTCGCTACACGACTTTGATTTTTGATCGAATCGTCGGAGTCGAGGGAGATTAACCTTTAGCCCAGCTTCGTCACTCGTCACTGTAACTCATTGATAAATTAAGGTGGATTTGGATTTTCCGTCACTATGTTTCTTCCGGTTCCAGGTCTTGATGGGGTCGATCAGTGCGTGAGGGACGCCGAGCAGGTCACACAGTTCCCGGACTTCCGGTTCGGGAGTCGACCCCTTGCGGATCCGCAAGACGTCCCCGCTGGAAGTCGGCAGAGCCACGGTGTTGATGTGATGGGTGGACAGGACCTCCCGCACCGAGTCCCAAGAGATGTGGACCCTCTGATCCAGGAGCCTTTTCTTGATGGCGACCAGGAGGTGATACGCCAGCACACAAAGGAAGATTTGGGTTTCGGCGCGGCGCTCGAGCTGATGAAAGAGAGGGTGGTAGTACCCCTCCGCCGCCATCGCACAAGCCTGCTCGTGGTGGTTGCACCAGTAACGGATCTTGTCGCTCCGGCCGAACGAGTCGTTCAGGTGCATCGCCCCGCCGGGAACCAGGAAAACGTCTTTAAGAACGGGCCAGGTGTTCGACGATGAAATCCGTGACCTTAATCATCCAACCCCAAACGGGCTCATTGCCCGACCACGTCTTCCGTCACAACAAGCTGTCCCGCACCAACACCTCTTTGTTCCGCCTGCAACGCGATTCCTTTCACTGTCATGTAATCCGGGTAACTCAGGCGAGGCGTCGAGCAGTGCGGGCGATCTCACCGGCGATGCCGCTCGTGTTCTTCAGTTGATCTGAGGTAAGAATGAAGAGGTCGACCGGGAGGGGGACCGAACTGAAAGCGTGTTGCGCGGCCAGGCGCAGTTCGTCTCTGTTGCCATCCGAGATCTCCAGCGCGACGTCGGCGTCGCTCCTTGGTGTCGGTGTGCCAGAGGCGAAAGATCCGAACAGGTACACGGCCTTGACCGCCGGCAACTCCTTTCTAAGACGAGCTGCGCATTCAGTCAGGAGGTCAACGACCGCGTCCCGATCCAGAAAGCGGCTCGTGGCAAAATTCGTAAATACGTCACGCATCTCCTACCGCCTGCTCCGCCTCATGCAGCGTATAGTAGTCGACCGGCGCCCCGGCATCAAAACCATTCGGGTAGGGTGTCAGGAGATAGTGCTTGTCGAGTCTGGCGTCAGCCTCTTCGACGTCCTTCGGCACAGCGATCTTAGAGCTCAAATCACGGAGCAACAAGGTCACCGAATGGCCCCACGCCTCTCCGCCCAATGCCAGGAACAGAGCTTTCAGCGATTTCTCTGCTGCCTGGTTTAGGCTTTTGCTGTTCCCCTTCAGGGAACGGGATGTCGGGGAAATCCGGTGACCCAGGGTACCGAAAAAC
>JBHGBF010000157.1:0-13422 GCA_041946865.1 Acidobacteriota bacterium
CTCTGAACCTTTGAACCTTTGAACCTTTGAACCTTTGAACCTTTGAACCTTTGAACCTTGGACCCCCTGAACCTGATGTTTATCCCTGCCGCTGCTTGTGTTTGGGGTTACTGCAGATCACGCGTACAACGCCGCGGCGGTGAACCATCTTGCACTTGGCGCAGATCTTCTTGACCGATGCTCTGACCTTCATAAGTTCCTCTACTTGTAGCGATAAACAATCCGTCCCCGGGAAAGGTCGTAAGGTGAAAGCTCGACCTTGATCTTGTCTCCCGGCAGAATCCGTATGAAATGCTTGCGCATTTTCCCCGAGATATGAGCCAGCACCTGGTGCCCGTTATCCAATTGAACCTTGAACATGGCATTCGGCAGCGTCTCGACTACCGTTCCCATGACCTCGATGGCCTCTTCTTTAGGCATGTGCTCGCTCTCCTCCGGCGCCTTCAATCAAGCTCACTCAGAATCCACGGCCCGTTCTCGGTCACGGCGACTGAGTGTTCGAAGTGAGCGCTCAACCCGCCGTCGGCCGTAACGGCCGTCCACCGGTCTCCCAGCACCCTCACTCCCGGGCCTTTCGAATTGACCATCGGCTCGATGGCCAGGACCATGCCCGCCTGGAGCCGAGGTCCGCGGCCTGGCTTCCCGTAGTTCGGAACCTGCGGTTCCTCATGAAGCGAGGTTCCAACGCCGTGGCCGACAAAATCGCGGACAACCGAGAAGCCGTGCTTTTCGACGTGCTCCTGAACGGCAGCCGAGATGTCCGATACCCGGCAGGTTACAACCGCCTTCTCGATCCCTTTGTAAAGGGCTTCACGGGTCACAGTCAGCAGTCTCTGCGTCTCGGGATGCAGTTCCCCGACCGGAAACGTCCAGGCTGAATCCCCGTAGAAGCCGTGATACAGGACCCCGACATCAATGCTGATGATGTCGCCTTCCTTCAGACGCCGTCCGTTCGGGATCCCGTGAACCACCTGTTCGTTGATCGAGGTGCAGATGTTCGCCGGATACCCGTGATACCCCTTGAAGCCCGAGCGGGCGCCCGCCGTGGAAATCAGTTCCTCGGCGCGCTTATCGAGCTCCCCGGTCGTCACGCCGGGCCGGACCAGACGCCCCAGCTCATTTAATACTCGAGCCACGATCAGATTCGCTTCTCTCATCGTGGCCAGTTCCGCTCTGCCTTTGCAAATGATCATAAAGGCAAAGGATGAAGGACGAAGAAAAGCGTTCCCCTTCCTCCTTCAGGCTTCATCCCTTTTCCTTCCACTGACTCTCGAGACCGTGCACAAGACAGCCCATCTCGCCCGTAATCTCGTCCGGCTCCCGGTTCCCATCTATCTCAAAGAAGTTGGGCCGGCCGGAATAGAAATCCACCACGGGGGCGGTTTGCTGGCGGTAAACGCGGAAACGCTCCGTAATCACCTCTTCCGCGTCATCCTTGCGCTGCTGAAGCGCGCTGCCGCACGCGTCGCAGATTCCCTCTCTGACTGGCGGCGAGAAAAAGACATTGTAAATCTTACCACAAGCGGAACAGTACCGCCTGCCGGACAGGCGTTTCACGGCCGCTTCCTCTTCGAGCGCCAGGTTAATGACGTAAAGGTCGATGCGGTCACCGAGCTTTTCCAAATAGGCGGCCTGGGCCACGTTGCGGGGGTAGCCGTCCAGGATGAAAACCCGCGGCGCATCCGGCGCCGTGACTCGCTCCCGCACAATCTCCGACACCAGGTCGTCGGAAACCAGCTCTCCGGCCTCCATCACCGCCTTCACCTTCCGGCCAAGGGACGTTCCGTTCTGGACAGCCTCACGCAGCACGTCTCCGGTCGAGACATGCTTGTACCCGAACTTGTCAGCCAGCCTCTTGGCCTGCGTTCCCTTCCCGGCGCCCGGCGCGCCCAGGAGGGTTATCACCTTCGTCTTTGCCATATCCAACATTGACAAGGCGACAAGGGCTAACTTGTGACGGCCGACGGAGTGACTCATCACTTCGTCACCCTGTCACCCTGTCACCCTGTCACCTTGTCACCTTGTCACCTGTCACCCTGTCACCTTCGCCCGCGAATCCGCCCTTTCTTGAGGAAGCCCTCGTAATGGCGCATGATCAACTGCGATTCGACCTGCTGGACAGTGTCCATGGCAACGCCGACCACGATCAGCAGCGAAGTGCCGCCGAAATAGAAGGCCACCCCCAGGCCGGTCGTAATGAAATCCAGATTGTATTCGACCAGGAAGTTGTCGATGATCGGCCCGATCCAGGGGATGGGCGCCACCTTAAACCCGGTGATCAGAAACTCCGGGAGAAGGCTGACGAGCACCAGGTAAATCGCTCCGGCGAAGGTCAGCCGGCTCAAAATCCGGTCGATATACTCCGACGTTCGTTTTCCGGGTCTTATTCCAGGGACAAAACCGCCGTATTTTCGAATGTTATCCGCCACTTCATCCGGGTTGAAAATGATGCTTACGTAGAAGAAGCAGAAGAAGATAATGCCGGTAATATAGATGATGTTGTAGAGCGGATAGCCCTGCTGCAACTGCGTCGCAAAAGCCTGCATCCAGCCCGACTGGAACACCAGTCCCAGAGTCGAAGGGAAAGCAATAATGGAGGCGGCGAAGATGACTGGAATGACGCCGCCCGAATTCACTCGCAGCGGCAGGTGCGTGGACTGCCCGCCGTACATCCGGCGGCCCACGACTCGCTTGGCGTACTGGATGGGGATGCGCCGCTGGCCCCGTTCGACGAAGACGATCGCCGCGACGACGAGCGCCATCATGATGACCAGCAGGATGATGGTGAAAATGCTCCTTTCGCCGCCGACCCAGTCTTGCCAGAGCGAAATAATGGCGTGCGGCAGGCCGACGACAATTCCGGCAAAGATGATCAGAGAGATCCCGTTTCCAATACCGCGCTCGGAAATCTGTTCACCGAGCCACATGACAAAGGCGGTCCCGGTGGTCAGGGTGAGCATGGTCATGACCCGGAACCCCCAACCGGGGTAGGGGACGACCGGCGGATTGGAACTGGTCCGCTCCAGAGCCAGCGCGGTGGCGAGGCTCTGGAAGAGGCTCAGGCCGACGGTCAGGTAGCGGGTGTACTGGGTGATCTTTTTTCGCCCGAGCTCGCCCTCCTTCGACAGCCGCTCCAGGTAAGGCCAGACGACGGTCAGCAACTGCAGAATAATCGAAGCGGTAATGTAGGGGGTAATACCGAGAGCGAAGACCGAGAGCCGGCTCAGGTTGCCACCGGAGAAAATATCTAAGATTCCGAAGATGGTGCCAGCCTGCTGCCGGAAGACCTCCTGCAGGGCGCTGCTGTCCACCCCGGGTGTCGGGATCCAGCTACCGACGCGATACACGGCCAGGAGCCCGAGCATGAACAGGATGCGCTTACGCAGGTCCGGGATGTTGACGATATTACGAACACTGGTTAAAAGAGGGTTAATGTCCGCCATTAACTCACGACCTCAACACTGCCGCCTGCCTGCTCGATCTTCTGCCTGGCAGACTCGCTGAAATGATGGGCATGAACCGTGAGCTTGCGGGACAGCTCTCCCTGGCCCAGGATCCGCACCCCATCTTTACTCTTCTTGACAAGACCCTTTTGGGTCAACAGTTCGGGAGTGACTTCCGTCCCGTCCTCGAAATGGTTCAGCTCTTTAACATTCAGGACGGCATACTCCCTGGCGAATTTGTTGGTGAAGCCGCGCTTCGGTATTCGCCGGTGCAGCGGCATCTGGCCGCCCTCAAAGCCGGTCTTCTGGGAAAACCCGGACCGCGATTTCTGTCCTTTCTCGCCTCGCCCCGCCGTCTTTCCATGACCGGAACCGGGGCCCCGGCCCACTCGTTTCCGCTTCTTGTTGGCTCCCTTGGCCGGTTTCAGACCGTGAAGTTCCAGGCTCATCTTCATTCCTCAATAATCTTGACCAGATGACTGATCTTCGCCACCATGCCGCGGATCTCGGGGGTATCCACCCGCTCAACCACCTGGTTAAGCCTGGTAAACCCCAAACCCTTCACGACCGCCTTTTGCCGTTTGTCGCGGCCGATGGCGCTGCGAAAATACGTGATTTTCAGCATCTTGGGTGCTTTCTTTGCCTTAGCCATTACAGTTCCTCGAGGCTCAGTCCGCGCGTCTGGGCCACCTGTTGCGGACTGCGCAGCTGCTTCAAACCTTCGAAAGTGGCCTTTATAACATTGTGGGGGTTAGCAGAACCAATGGATTTTGTGACTACATCCCGGATTCCCGCCGATTCCATGACGGCTCGAACCGCCCCGCCGGCAATAACCCCGGTTCCTTCCGGCGCCGGCTTCAGTACCACACGACCCGAACCAAAGCACCCCAACACCGCGTGCGGAATAGTCGCACCCGCCAACGGTATCTGGATCATCGTCTTCTTGGCCTTCTCGATGCCCTTTCGGATCGCCGCCGGTACTTCCTTGGCCTTGCCCAGCCCGTAGCCCACTTTCCCGCTTTGGTCACCCACCACGACCAGGGCGCTGAAGCTAAGGTTCTTTCCGCCCTTGACGACCTTCGTCACGCGGTTGATTGCCACGACCTGATCTTTAAGTTCGACTTCCGTCGTTTCAGGACTCACCATATTCTCTCCTACCGTCACAAAACCGAGGATGAACGAAAGGATGAAGGCTGAAGGATGAAGGGAAAACCCATCCAGGTGCGCTTGCTTTCCCTCTTCCTTCTTCATCCTTCAGCCTTCATCCTTCATCCTTTCGTTCCGTGCCTTCAAAACTGGAGGCCTGCCTCCCTTGCGGCTTCGGCCAAAGCCTTGACCCGGCCATGATAGAGGTAACCGCCCCGGTCAAACACGACACTCTGGATCCCTTGAGACAGCGCCTTCTCGGCAATCGCCTTGCCGACCCTCTTGGCGGCTGCCACGTTCCCACCCTGCTCGAGCTTCTTGCCCTCAAGGTTCAGCGTAGAAGCGGCGACCAGAGTGCGGCCGGCCGTGTCATCCACAATCTGCGCGTAAGTGTGCTTCAAGCTGCGGAAGACGCACAGTCGGGGGCGATCTGACTTCCCGCTCAACACGTGCCGCAACCGACGGTGGATCTTCCTGCGTCTGTCGTCTTTACTCAGATTCCTAGCCATAATGTCTCTCGATTGACGAATCATCCACGAACCAAACCCGAACCAGCACGAACCAAAGCGGTTTGGCTCGGCGTAGTTCGTGGATGACATAGTGTCATCTGTTTTACGCGCCCTTCTTTCCGACCTTGAGCTTGATCACCTCGGTCGAATAGCGGATTCCCTTGCCGCGGTAAGCGTCGGGGGGCCGAAGAGCCCGGATGTCCGCGGCTGTCTGGCCGACCCGGCCACGATCGGCGCCCGAAACCACCACGCTGGTCACGTAGTTCTGGATGTTGCGCGGCAGTTTCTCGACCTTGATCGTGATTTCGGGAGGCACCGGAAATTCAATAGGATGGGAAAAACCAAGGGACAAATTGAGGAATTTCCCCCTCATTTCCGCCCGATAACCGATACCCACAATATCCAGCTCTTTCCGAAACCCGTTGGTCACGCCGTTGACCGCATTGGCCACGAGGGAACGCGTCAGCCCATGCAGGGCACGGACGTTCTTTTCGTCACTGTCCCGATGGGCCAGCACCGTGCCGTCCTTCATCTCTACGCGAATGGATGGCGGCACCGGCACCTGCAGTTTCCCCTTCGGCCCTTCCACCCGGACATGGTCGGCGGCGACCGAAATCTTCACGCCGGGAGGAACGGGAATCGGTTTCTTACCTACTCGCGACATATCTACTCTCCGAATTGACGATTGACGCTTGACGATTGGACGACCGGCAGTTTTGAATCGTCAATCGTCGGTCGCGTCAATTGCCTTAATAAACCTCACACATCACTTCGCCGCCCAAGCCTTGTTCTTGGGCTTTCTTGCCTGTCATCACGCCCTTTGAGGTGGACAGGATCACCACGCCGAGCCCGCCCAGTACCCGCGGCACCTCGTCCTTGGAGGCATACACGCGACAGCCCGGCCGGCTGATTCTCTTCAGCGACTGAATCGCCGGTTGCCGGTTGGCGGTGTACCTGAGCAGCACCGTCAGCGTCGAAAAAGGCTTCTTTTCATTCAGTTTAAACCCGGCCAGGAAGCCCTCCTCCTGCAGGATCTTGACGATCTCGTTCTTTACTCGAGAGTAAGGAACTTCGACCGCTTCGTGTCCCGCTAAATGGGCATTCCTGATACGGGTCAGGAGATCGGAAATCGGATCCGTCATCGCCATTTTTTGCCTGCTCCTGATCGGATCTCACCACAGAGACACAGAGGACACAGAGAAAAGCTTTCTCCGTGATCTCTGTGTCCTTGCGGCGGGATCGTTCTTACCAACTTGCCTTGATCACTCCCGGAATCTCGCCCCGCAAAGCCAGCTCGCGGAAGCAGATCCTGCACAGCTCGAACTTGCGCAGGTATCCGCGCGGCCGGCCGCACCGCTTGCAGCGCGTGTACTTTCGAGCCGAAAACTTGGGAGTCTTTTTCGATTTTTCGATTAACGATTTCTTTGCCATTCGTCCTTCTTCCGCTAAACGGCTACTGCCCGGCGCTCTTCCCGCTTCATGAAGGGCATCCCCAATGCGCCGAGCAGAAAGCGAGCTTCCTCGTCGCTCTTGGCTGTGGTCACAATCGTCACGTTCATGCCGTTGATCCGCTCGGTTTTCCCGATGTCGATCTCGGGAAAGATCAACTGATCGCGCATCCCCAGGGTGTAGTTGCCGCGCCCGTCGAAGGAGCGGGCCGAGACACCGCGAAAGTCGCGCACCCGGGGCAGCGCGATGTTCATCAGCCGATCGAGGAATTCGTACATACGTTCTCCCCGCAGGGTGACGGTCACTCCGATCGGCATCCCTTTCCGCAGCTTGAAGGCGGCAATGGCTTTTTTCGCCCGCCGCACAATCGGTCGTTGGCCCGTGATTGCGCCCAGCTCGTCGGCGGCCGTGTCAAGCAGTTTGGCGTTCTGGATCGCCTCGCCGACACCCATGTTGACCACCACTTTGAACACCTTCGGCACCGCCATGACGTTCTTGTATTTGAACTCCTTGATCAGGGCCGGGACCACTTCGTTTTTGTATTTGTCCTTGAGTCTAGCCATCGTTATTCCCCGAATCGCTCGCCGCCGGCTGTTGACCGACCCGCCGCCTTTGCAGCGGCCAGTGGTCAGCTCGAAGCGGTTTCACTTGTCGATCGTCCCCTCGCAGTTCTTGCAGACCCGGACTTTCTTTCCGTCGCTGAGGGTCACGTAGCCGACGCGGCTCGGTTTACCGCACTCACGACATATCACCTTCAGGTTGGAGAGGTGAACCGAGGCCTCACGCTGAACAAGTCCGCCCTTGATGTTCTTCTGGGGGTTGGCGCGCGTGTGGCGCTGGATAAAGTTCACGTTCTCCACGATCGCCCGGTTCTCCGAGGGAAAGACGCGCAGCACTTTGCCGGTCTTTCCCCGGTCTTTGCCGGCCATCACCATCACCTGGTCTTCTTTCCGAATGTGTAACATTGCAATTACCTGCTCGTCTTTGTTTGTAGTTCCGCCTTGAGGCGGGCTTTAAACCGTCCCTTCGACGAATAGCCCGCCCGAAGGCGGAACTACAAACAGTACTCACAAAACTTCCGGGGCCAACGACACAATCTTCATGAACTGTTTTTCGCGCAACTCGCGCGCGACCGGCCCGAACACGCGCGTTCCGATCGGTTCCTTCTGGTTGTTGATGAGAACCGCGGCGTTCTCATCGAAGCGGATGTAGGAACCATCGCGCCGCCGCGTTTCCTTGCGCATGCGCACCACGACGGCCTTCACGACCTCGCCTTTTTTAACCGTGCCGTCCGGCGACGCTTCCTTTACGGAGGCAGTGATGATATCGCCCAAGCCGGCGCCCAGCCCCGCATCCCCGCCCAGGGGCAGAATGCAGGAGATTTTCCGGGCGCCGGAATTGTCGGCCACGTTGAGAATAGTCCGCATCTGGATCATAGGAACCCCCGCTACTCCTTCGCTCTTTCCAGGATCTCTTGAACAATCCAGCGCTTCCGGCGGCTGATCGGCCGGCTTTCGATGATCAGGACCTTGTCGCCGACCTTGCACTCATTGTTCTCGTCGTGCGCCATGAAGGTGCTGGTCCGGCGAACGGTCTTGCCATAAAAAGGATGCTGAACCAACCGGTCCACAGCCACGACCACCGATTTTTGCATCGCGGCCGACGTCACATGGCCGACCTTCTGATTCCGTTTTCCCCTGCCTGCTGCTTGCTGCTCCATTTCCTTCACCTGTCCAAGGACGAGGGATAAAGGATGAGGGACGAAAGGATGTCCGGCATCCTTCATCCTTCATCCTTCATCCTTGTTTTGCCTTCTCCGTCAACACCGTCTTCACTCGCGCGAGATCCTTGCGAATTTCTCGAATCTTCTGAGGATTGTCGACCTGGCCGGTCGCCTTTTGAAACCGCAGGCGGAAGAGCTGTTGCGCAAGATCACGCGATTCGGCGTCGAGCTGGTCGGTCGTCATATCGCGATATTTTGAGGCTTTCATTAGTCACCAAACCGTTTCACGAATTTTGTCTTGATCGGCAGCTTCTGGGCGGCCAACCTCATGGCCTCTTCGGCCACTTCGGGCGCCAGGCCTTCCATTTCGTACAGGACCCGGCCGGGACGGATCACGGCCACCCACCCTTCGGGGGCGCCTTTTCCTTTGCCCATACGGGTTTCAGCGGGCTTCTTGGTGATCGGCTTGTCCGGGAAAATGCGGATCCAGATCTTGCCGCCGCGCTTGATGTAACGGGTCATGGCAATACGGGCCGCCTCGATCTGGCGATCGGTGATCCAACCGCACTCGACGGCTTTCAATCCGAATTCGCCGAAATCCACGGAGTTGCCGCGGGTCGCCTTCCCGCGCATCTTGCCCTTCTGCTGCCGGCGATACTTGACTTTCTTTGGCATTAACATAGCTGCACCTGAAAAAACGTCCCGGGAGCCTGGTCATCTGACCTGCACTGGAGCCTCGCAACCATCCTTCCTGCTCCCGGACGGCACCACCATTGATAGCCGGCGGGAGAGAAGCAGGCAGGATGGCCGCCCTTCCCGGCCAACGCTACCGTCTTTCGCCTCTCCGCTCGCGTCCACGATCCTGGGCACCACCCCGGGTGTCTCCTTCCTGTCGCGGCTCATAGATGTCGCCCTTATAGATCCAGACTTTGACGCCGATGACGCCGTAGGTCGTGAAAGCCTGGGCGAAGCCGTACTCGATGTCCGCGCGGAGCGTGTGCAAGGGCAGACGCCCGTGCAGGTACCACTCGGATCGCGCGATTTCAGCGCCGTTCAAGCGGCCGCTGCAGCGGACCTTGATCCCTTGCGCGCCGAAGCGCAGGGCCGTGTCGACCGCGCGGCGCATGGCCCGGCGGAAAGCGACGCGCTTGACCAGTTGCTGGGCGATCGATTCGCCCACCAGTTGCGCATCCAGCTCGGGTTTGTTCACTTCCTGGATGTTGATGAACACCACCCGCCCCGTCGCCGCCTGCAAGTCGGCTTTCAGTTTGTCGATCTCCGAGCCTTTCCGGCCGATGATAATGCCGGGACGGGAGGTTCGGATAATCACCGTCAGCTTGTTCGCGGCCCGCTCGATCTCGATCTCGGAAACACCGGCGTGGGCGAAACGCTGCTTGAGGCTCCGCTTGATGTGCAGGTCCTCATGAAGGAGCTTTCCGTAGTCCTTCTTCGCAAACCACCGTGACTTCCAAGTCCGGTTGTAACCCAGTCGGAATCCATAAGGATGTACTTTCTGGCCCAAACTTATTCCTCCTTGTCTTCTTCGACAGAGTCTTTGCCGTCAGACAGGCGAACGGTAATGTGACTCGCCCGTCTCATCTGGCGATAGGCGCGGCCCATGGGAGCGGGGCGTACCCGCCGCCGCCATTTGGTCGGCCCGGAATCGACGCATATTTCTTTCACGAACAGGTCTTCGACGTTCACCGTCGACGACTCGTGTTCAGCGTTGGCCAGTGCGGAGCGCATCACTTTTTCCACCAGCCTGGCGGCGCGCTTCGGGGTAAACTGCAAAATGGCCAGCGCTTCCTCCACTTTTTTCCCCCGCACCAGATCGACGACCAGGCGCGCCTTCTGGGGAGATCCCTTCAGATATTTGCCTGTGGCTTTCGCTTCCATGAGTATTTTTCCTATTCACCACAGAGGCACAGAGGACACAGAGAAAAGCCTTCTCTGTGCTCTCTCTTTGTCTCTGTGGTGAGCTACTTAACTTTGGCGGCCTTCTCCGTCTTCGTCGTGTGCCCCTTGAAGGTGCGGGTGGGAGCGAACTCTCCGAGCTTGTGCCCGACCATGTTTTCCGTTATGTAAATCGGGACGAACTTCTTGCCGTTATGGACGGCCACGGTGTGGCCCACCATCTCGGGTACGACAGTTGATCTTCGGGACCAGGTCTTGATGACCGCTTTCTCTCCGGTCTCGTTCAGGTGTCGGATCTTCCTGGAGAGGTGGTCATCAATGAACGCTCCCTTGTGTACTGATCGCGGCATTATTTCTTCCTCCGCACGATGAACCGCTCGGTGCGCTTGTTGTTGCGGGTCTTTTTCCCTTTGGTTTTCCAGCCCCAGGGCGAAGTCGGATGCCGGCCGCCCGAAGTCTTTCCTTCACCACCGCCCATGGGGTGGTCGACGGGGTTCATGGCCACGCCGCGGACTTTCGGCCGGCGACCGAGCCAACGCTTCGCTCCGGCTTTTCCGTAGGAGGCGTTCTCGTGGTCGAGGTTCCCGATCTGCCCGATGGTTGCCCGGCACAAGATGTGCACGCGCCGCACCTCCCCTGAGGGGAGTTTCACCTGGGCGTAGTCGCCTTCCTTGGCCACCAGCTGCGCCGCCGCGCCCGCGCTGCGCGCCATCTGCCCGCCCCGGCCTCGCACCAGCTCGATGTTGTGGATCGTGGTTCCAAGCGGGATATTCACGAGCGGCAAAGAGTTCCCGGGGATGATGTCGGCGTCGACTCCAGACACGATCTTGTCGCCCACTTTCAGACCGACCGGCGCCAGAATGTAGCGCTTCTCGCCGTCCATGTAGTGCAGCCGAGCGAGCCGCGCACTTCGGTTCGGGTCGTACTCAATCGCGGCCACCTTGGCCGGGATCCCGTCCTTATCACGCCGGAAATCGACCGTCCGGTAGCGGCGCTTGTGGCCGCCGCCCCGGCGCCGGACCGAGATCCGGCCCTTGTTGTCACGCCCGCTGATGCGCTTCTTGCCGGCGGTCAGACCTTTCAAAGGCTCGACTTCGGTCAGCTCTTCCGTCGTCTGCACACTGCGGAAACGCGTACCTGGTGATGTTGGCTTGTAGCTTCTTAATGGCATAGCTTAGGTCGTCTCAAAGAATTCAATAGGTTTCTGTCCCGGCTTCAATGTCACGTAAGCCTTCTTCCAGTCCGGCCGTCTTCCCCGAGACCTTCCCTGCCGCTTCCACTTCCCGTGATACCGGGCTGTCCTTACGCTCTCGACTTCGACGCTGAAAAGCTTCTCGACCGCTTCCTTGATCTGGATCTTGTTCGCGGTCAGCCTGACCTTGAACGCGACCACCCGGCCTTCAGCCTCTTCCTTCTTCATTGTGCTCTTCTCCGTGATGTGAGGAGCGCGAAGGATTTCGAAGATGTCCGTACTCATTTCTGCAAGACCTCCTGAATCTCCAGAAGCGCCTGCCGGCTGATGAGAAGATGCTCATGGTTCAACAGATCGTAGACGTTCAGCCCGGAGCTCATCACCATCTTGACCTTCGGCAGGTTGCGGGAGCTGAGGAACAGGTTGCGGTTGTCCCGGCCGTCGACGACCAAAACCTTCCGGTCCAGATTGAGGGTCTTCAGAACATCCAGAAAGCCTTTGGTCTTCGGGCTTTCCAGCTGGAAGGCATCGACCACGGTCAGTTTCTGATTCCTCAGCTTGTCGCTCAGCACCATCTTCATGGCGCCACGCCGCTTCCGTTTCGGAAACGCCTGCGAGTAGTCGCGAGGCTGCGGGCCGAAGACCGTCCCGCCTTTGCGCCACAGCGGGCTCCTGATGCTGCCGATGCGCGCGCGCCCGGTCCCCTTCTGGCGCCACAGCTTCTTGCCGGCGCCGCTGACGAGCGCCCGGTTCTTCGTCGCGTGTGTGCCCTTTCGCTGCCCGGCCAGGTAAGCGTTGACCGCTTCCCAGACCAGAGTCTCGCTGGCCGTATAATCGAACACGGCGTCGTCCAGCGTCAGCTTGTCGACAACCTCGTTCTTCAGGTTTTTGACGTCTACTTCCGCCATATCTTTTCCTCTCCCGCGTCGATCCGCGTCGATCCGCGGCAGGTTATTTCGACAACGTCACGTAAACATGCCCGTTCTTATGGCCGGGAATCGAACCCTTCACCAGCAGAAGGCGCTTTTCGGGATCGATACCGACGACCTTCAGATTCCGGACTTTTACTTTCTCGTTGCCCATGTGCCCCGCCGCTCTCATTCCGGGAAAGACCCGGCTCGGCCAGGCGCTGGCGCCGATCGATCCCGGCGCCCGGTGAAACATCGAGCCGTGCGTGGCCGCGCCGCCCCGGAAGTGGTGCCGCTTGATCACTCCCTGGAAACCCTTGCCAATGCTCCAGCCGCTCACGTCGACCAGATCTCCCACTTCGAACACGTTCTCAACCAGGAGATGATCGCCGACATTCGGTTCCGTCTCGGCACCTTCGCGCAGCCGGAATTCCTTGAGCATCCGGGTGGGGGGGACGTTAGCGTTCTTGAAGTGGCCGGCGACCGGCTTGTTGACCCGAATCTTCCGCGTCTCGACAAGTCCCAGCTGCACGCTGGCGTAACCGTGCTTCTCCACGGTCTTCTTCTCGACTACCACGCAGGGACCGGCCTGAATCACCGTGACCGGTACCGAGTTCCCCTGGTCGTCGAAGATCTGTGTCATTCCCAGTTTTTTTCCGATCAGACCCTCAACCATGACGCTATTCCTTCTCTGCTCCGAAAGCCTTGATCTCCACGTCAATCGCAGCCGGCAAATCGAGTTTCATCAGGGCATCGACCGTTTGCGGAGTCGGCTCGAGGATGTCTACCATGCGCTTGTGGGTACGAATCTCGAACTGCTCACGGGACTTCTTGTCCACATGAGGTGAGCGCAGGACGGTATATCGGCTGATCCTGGTAGGAAGCGGAATGGGACCGGAAACCCGGGCCCCGGTCCGCTTCGCGATATCGACAATCTCAGTCGTCGATTGATCAAGCACCCGGTGATCGTACGCTTTGAGCCTTATCCTTATCTTCTCGTTGATCATGCTGCCTCTTCTTTGATCGCGGCTCCCGCTGACAAAACCGGGATTCCGCGGACCTCCCTGTCCCTTTCGCGTCTTTCCGCGGCTATTCGATAATCTCGGCGATGGCGCCGGCGCCCACGGTCCGTCCGCCT
>JBHGBF010000158.1:0-13411 GCA_041946865.1 Acidobacteriota bacterium
GCCTTCGAGGCTTGGTAAAGCACCGGCCTCTCTCCTCGTTGCTGCCACAGTCCGAACAAGAAACTGAGGGGTTACGCCCATAACATGAAAACTCTTGACTTTCGCGAACAGCTTGCCCCTGACATCGGATGCTCTCAAGCGCGCAGCCGCTCCCGGGGCAAAAATAAACCGGCGGGAACCTTCTCGTTCGTACTGCACGAAGGCGACGCCGGTGGCGTTGCGGTTGTCCACGCGAACACAGGACACATCCACGGCGTCGGCCTTCAGCTTGTTCAGAATCACTTTGCCGAAATCATCGTCGCCGACAACTCCGATCATCCCGGCGGTCAGATTCCGGGTTCTCCCCATGCGGGCGGCTACATCTGCGAAAATGCAGGGCGCCCCGCTCGGAAACGGCCCTTTGTAGACGCCGCCGACATGGGCGTGGGGAACTCCCACCTCAGCCCGCATGATCTCGACGAGCATTTCGCCCGCGCAGATGATGTCCGGCGTTACAGCGGCCATTTACTCGCCTTTCACGCTGATCATGACTTTGATGTGGTCCCGGGCCTGCGTGTCGGCCAGCCGAAAGGCCTCGGCGCCCTGGTCCAAATCCGTCACCTTGGTGATCATCGGTTCGACGCGGACGGTGCCCCGGTAAATAGCGTCGACGGCGTCCGTAATATCACGCAGTGTGTACATCAGCGACCCAATGATATTGAATTCCCGGTCCTGGACCCACGCCGCGTTAAAGCCGTTTACCAGCTTTCCAAAGACCCCGAGGACGACGATCGTGCCGCCTTTGCGACAGATTCTCACGCTTTCGTTGAGCGAGTCCTCGACGCCCACGCACTCAAAAACCAGATCGACCCCTTCAAAGCCCATGATTTCCGGCCTGCGCTCCAGGTAGGCGGATACCGATTCCCCGCTGGAAAGATTTAGGGCGTGCGTGGCGCCCAGTTTCCCGGCGAGGCTCAGGCGATTTTCAAAGAAGTCTGCAACGAGGAGGATCTTCGCCCCAGCCAGGCGGGCGAACTGGAGGACGCTCAAGCCGATGGTGCCTGCCCCAATGATCACGGCGTGATCGCCGACGTTCAGGCCGGATCGGCGGACAGCGTGAAGCCCGACGGCCAGAGGTTCCGTCATCGCGGCTTTCTTGAGAGACATTGTCGGAGGGATTTTCACTACCTTGCGGGCCGGTGCGACGAACCTATCGGCCATCATGCCCTTGGTTCGCTCGGTGACCTGGCATCCCATGACCTTCAGGTTTTCGCAGATGTTGTACCGTCCGCTCCGGCAGTTGTGACAAGAGCCGCAATTCAGGTTGGGTTCGAACGTCACCTTGTCCCCGACCTGTAACCCCCACGCCTCGGCGCCCTTTCCGAGCTTGGAAATGATGCCGGCGCCCTCGTGTCCGGGGTAGGCTGGCGTCGGAACGAAGGGATGCATGCCGCGGTAGGCGTGCACGTCGGAGCCGCAGATGCCGCAGAAGGCGATCTCGACCTGGACCTCATTTTCCGCCGGCTCGATTTCCGGGATCCGGCCGATGACGACTTCGAATGGCTTTGGGACCTGCAGTTGACGCATCATTGGCTCGCCTTTTAGCATGTTCCCCTCATCGCCGGGCTATTCTACATCAGACTTTGTTCTTTACACACGTGTGCACATTTTGCCAAACTGCAAGGCGCCGAAATTGGGTATTTTCGACTTGAGGACGACAATGAACCACGAACCATCGCAGCTGGCGGCCGAGTTGAAGAAGCTGGCCCGAGGCGAGGTGTATGGTGACATCATCCATCGGGTCGCGTTCAGCACCGACGCGAGCAGCTACCGGATATTGCCGCAGTGTGTGGTCGCACCGCGAGACACCAGGGATATCGTGGCGGTTGTCCGGTATGCGGCCGAACACAGGATCCCTGTCGCTCCCCGGGGCGCCGGGAGCGGTGTGGCCGGAGAATCGCTATGCAGCGGCATCGTTTTCGACATGACGCGTCATATGAATCGGATCCTGGAAGTCACCGACGAGAGCGTCGTCTGTGAGCCGGGGGCCGTCCTCGATGATGTGAACAAGCGCCTGGCGAAGCTTCGCAGAAAGATCGGGCCGGACCCGTCGAGCGCAAACCGTGCCACGATCGGAGGTGTGACGGGGAACAACGCGACCGGCGCCCATTCGCTGCAATACGGGCATATCGCCCGGTACCTCGAGTCGGTCGAGGCGATTCTGGCGGACGGGACTGTGGTGGAGCTGACGAACGGCATGAGCGCCGGAAACGGGCCGGGTGACAGGGCCGGTGCGCTGGCCGGGGAATGCTGGCGCCTGCTGTCCGCGTCTCGGGCTACGATTGAAAAGGCACTTCCCAAGACCCGGCGCAATCGCAGCGGCTACAACATTGCGGGTGTTTGTCGCGCCGGCACCGTGGACATGGCGCGCCTGCTGGCTGGGTCGGAAGGCACCCTCGCGATCTTCACCCGGCTTACCGTGCGAACCGTTCCCCTGCCGGCCATGAAAGGGCTTCTTCAGCTCGAGTTCGACTCGCTGGAAAAGGCGGCCCGGGCCGTTCCCGCTATCGTCGAGACTGGTCCGGCGGCTTGCGAGATGATGGATGAGTCGCTGATCACGCTGGCCGTCGATCAATTGCCGCAGTACCGGGACATCCTGCCGGCGGGCGCGGCGGCGCTTCTTCTGATCGAGCATGTGGGCGCCTCGCAAGACGAGGTGCGCGAGAAGATCGCGAAGACCGACCGGGCCGCGGCTGGCATGGCGACGAGGCGGACGATCATCACCGACCTCCAGGCCCAGGCCCGGGTGTGGAAATCCCGCAAGGACGCGGGCCCGCTGCTATACCGCAATCGCAGCCGCAAACATCCGGCGGAGTTCATGGAAGACGTGAGCGTTGACCACACTCATCTGGCCGATTACATCACGGGGCTCCAGCAGATCCTGCGCAAGTACGACACCAGAGTGTCCTTTTTTGGCCACGCGGGTGACGGTGAATTGCACCTGCGTCCCTACCTGGATCTGGGCGATCCGAAGGACCGGGAGAAGATGCTGGCCATTGCCGAGGATGTCTTCTCGCTGGCCTGGTCGCTGGGGGGCTCTATCAGCGGCGAGCATGCCGACGGCCTCGTCCGGGCCGCATTTGTCCGCCGGCAGTACGGCGATCACTATTACGACATCCTGAAGCGGATCAAAAGGATATTCGATCCCGCAGGACTGATGAATCCGGGCAAAATCCTGAATGAAGACCCGAACGTCATGTTCACGAGCCTGCGGCGGGCCCACCGGGTGCTGCCCGAGCGGACCAGGTCCGAAATGCTGTTCCGGCCCGGTGAGCTGGAGCTCGAGCTTGAACAGTGTTACGGGTGCGGATTGTGTCTGGGGCGGGAGCCGGTCCTTCGCATGTGCCCGGTTTTTCGGGCGACGGCCGGAGAACTGGGCAGTTCCCGGGCCAAAGCCAACCTGCTCCATTACTGGGCGACCGGCCAGCTGAGCGAGGACGACTTCGAATCGTCGGAGTTCCGCCGGTTCCTGGATCTGTGCGTCAACTGCAAGATGTGCGAGCGTGAATGCCCTTCCGGGGTCCGGATTTCGACACTGATGGCTGCCGCCCGCGCCGAATACGCTCGCCGGAAAGGATTCAGGCGCGCGGAAGCCGTGCTCAGCCGGAATCGTTACCTCAGCTCCGCAGGCAGCGCGCTCAGCGGGCTGGCAAACCTCGGGATGAATCTGCCGGGCAGCGGTGTGCTGGTGGAGAGACTGTTCGGTCTCGACAGACGCCGCAAACTGCCGCGGTTCGCCCGCGGTTCGTTTCTCCGGGCCGGGCGGAATTATCTGACCGCATGCGCGCCCCTTCACGACCCGGTGGCCAAAGTCGCGTATTTCATTGACGCCTACGCCAACTACCACGACCTCGAGTTGGGCTTTGCAGTGGTGAATGTGCTGCGCCACAACGGGGTCGAGGTGGTCCTGCCCGAGCAGCGGCCCGCCCCGCTGCCCGCGATCGTGTACGGGGACGTGAGGACCGCGCGCACAGACCTGTCGTACAGCACCAGCCACCTGGCCGAGGCCGTGCGCCAGGGCTGCAAGATCGTCTGCTCGGAGCCCAGTGCCGCCCTGTGTCTCAGAGAGGAATTGCGGCACTACGTCGAAGGGGACGCGGCGTCCCTGGTAGCTGAAAACACCATCGAGCTGATGAGTTTTCTCCAGGACCTGCGCCGGCTCGGCAAGCTCAAGGCGCCCTTGTCCCCTGTCTCAGGACGATTTGCCTATCATCTGCCGTGTCACCTCAGGGCCACGGGGGACGAGACGGTGACCGTCCGCCTGCTGCGCGAGCACTTTGGCGCAGAAGTGACCGACCTGCAGGCCGGCTGTTGCGGCCTGTCGGGCACGTTCGGCTTGCAGAAGAAAAACTATGAGCTGGCTTCCCGGATCTCGGAGAGCCTGGCCGGGGCCTTGCGAGCCGCGGCGGCACCGGTGGCCCTGACCGAATGCGCCGCCTGCAAAATGCAAATCGAGCACATCGCCGAGATGGGAGCCATTCACCCCATCAAGCTATTGGCGCAGGCGTATGGACTGAGGTGAACGGCTCCAGCTGACAGGTGGTTCCCATTGGAAAGCCCGACGATTCTCAAACTGCGCGGCATCCGCAAGACCTACCCCGGAGTCGTCGCTCTGGAAGACGTGGATTTCGACCTCCGGCGAGGAGAAGTTCACATTCTGCTTGGGGAGAACGGGGCAGGGAAATCCACGCTGGTCAAGATCCTGAGCGGCGCTTGCCGGCGGACCAGCGGGCGCATCTATCTCGAGGAGATAGAGACTGACATCAAGAACCCCAGGCAGGCCGAGGACTTGAGCATCCGCGTGATCCACCAGGAACTGAACCTGGTCCCTTATCTCTCGGTCGCCGACAACCTTTTTCTCGGGCGGGAACCCGCTCTGTTCCCGGGGATTCTCGACCAGGCCTCCATGAACGAATCAGCCAAACGACTGCTGGCCGGCCTTGGTCTGGACATCGACCCCCGGAAGCCGGTGCGGAGCCTGGGGATCGCCGAACAACAAATGGTGGAAATCGCCAAGGCGCTCTCCGCTGATGCCCGGATTCTGATCATGGATGAGCCGACCTCGGCTCTCACAGAAAGTGAGATTCGGCAGCTCTTTGCGACCATCCGGAGACTCAAACAGCAAGGGGTCTCGATCGTCTATATCTCTCATCGCCTCGAAGAGGCTTTCGAAATCGGCGACCGGGTCAGCGTTCTGCGGGACGGGAGGCTGGTCGCAACACGTCCGGTTTCCGGTGTCACGCAACCCGAGCTGATCCGCCTCATGGTCGATCGCGAGCTCAAGGAGCAGTTTCCTAAACAAAAGGCGCGCCTGGGTGAGGAAGTCCTGCGCGTCGACGGCCTGAGTAAGGACGGGGCTTTCACGGCAGTCAGCTTCTCGCTTCGCCGGGGTGAAGTGCTGGGTATTGCCGGGCTGATGGGTTCGGGACGCACAGAGCTTGCCCGGGTGCTTTTCGGTGTTGATCGGGCTGACCAAGGCGAGATCTTTGTGCGCGGACAGCGTTGTGACATTCGTTCCGTGCAAGCGGCTATCAAGCTGAAGATGGGGTTTGTCACGGAAGACCGAAAGTCGGAAGGGCTTGTCCTTAACCTCTCGGTCAAAGACAACATTTGTCTGCCCAGCGTACCGCGTTTCTCCAGGCTGGGCGTGATGAGGGGGAGAAAAGAGCAGCAAGCAGCGCTCGGATATGTCCGGCAGCTGGCGATCAAAACCCCGAGCCTGGGCCAAAGAGTAGTTCTTCTGAGCGGCGGCAATCAGCAAAAAGTGGTCCTCGGTAAATGGCTCTGTTCAAACGCGGAAATCCTGATCCTGGACGAGCCGACGCGCGGCATCGACGTCGGCGCCAAGGTCGAAATCTACGAGTGGATGAATAGGTTGGCTTCGGAAGGGGCCGCCATTCTCATGATTTCCTCGGAATTGCCGGAAATCCTGGGGATGAGCGACCGAATCCTGGTGATGCGACGCGGCCGGATCGCGGCTGAGTTTCCTGCTCCTGAAGCCACACAAGAACGAATTCTGGAGGCTGCTCTCGGATCATATGTTCAACCTTAGGCCTTTCCTCTGGCACTACGGCCGGCAAATCGGCACCCTGCTCGGCCTGATCGCCTTGTCCACGGTCCTGTGGATCCTGTCCCCCCATTTTCTGACCGTCTCCAACGCGATCAATGTCGCGCAACAGACCGCCATCAATGCCGTGATCGCGGCGGGCATGACCTATGTCATCATTACCGCGGGGATCGACCTGTCGGTGGGGTCAATCCTCGCCCTGGCTGGTGTGGTTCTCGGGAGCGCGCTGCATGCCGGCATTCCGATCCCTTACGCCATCCTCATGGCCCTGACGATCGGCTTTGGCTGCGGGATGGTCAACGGCCTGCTGATCACCCTTGGCGGGCTCCCGCCGTTTATCGCCACACTGGGGATGATGAGCGTGGCCCGCGGCGCCGCGCTGATGTTTACCCAGGGCCGCCCAGTCTCAGGCTTTTCCGAGAGCTTTCGAGCACTGGCCACGAAGGAGGTGCTTCACGTCCCGTCGCCGGTCTGGATCATGCTTGCGGTCTACGTGCTCGCGCACCTCGTCCTGACCCGCACCAGGTTGGGGAGGTACACCTATGCGATCGGCGGGAATGAACAGGCTGCCCTCCTTTCAGGCGTGAATACAAAGTGGTACAAGGCACTGGTCTATAGTTTTTCCGGCATGCTGAGTGGGTTGGCCGCGGTCATCCTCACCGCCCGGCTGAATTCCGCGCAGCCGATAGCCGGGATCATGTACGAGTTGGACGCCATTGCCGCAACGGTCATCGGCGGGACCAGCCTGATGGGCGGGGAAGGCAGAGTCGTGGGCACGCTCGTCGGCGCTTTGATCATGGGGGTGCTGCGAAACGGTCTGAACCTGCTGGGAGTCTCATCCTTCCTGCAGCAGGTCGTGATCGGGTCCGTGATTATTTTTGCTGTCCTGATCGATATGGCGTTGAAAAGGCAAAAGTAGCCCTGCAGGGAGCGCAGGCGGGCCGTTTGGTGTGGTTGCCTGCTCCTCTGGTGCGCCAGCGAAGGTTGACCGTGGCCTGGCGGCGCAGGCAGGCAGGACGCCTGTGCTCCGAGGAGGGCGTTGGAGGCCGGAAATGAAGCTGCGACCGGTGGTCTTGGTTTTCGCCGTGGTTCTGATCTTCTCGGAGTGGGCCTGTCAGCGAGGTCTTAAGCGCGACGCGCCCGGGGGCGCCGTGGCTCTTGTCCTCAAGACGCTGAACAATCCCTACTACGTGGACATGGAAAAAGGCGCCCAGGAAGCGGCCCGCACACTGGGTGTCGAGTTGGTAGTCCAGGCGCCTGAGCGCGAAATCGACGTGGAAAAGCAAATGCAGATCGTTGAGAACCTGATCCAGCGGAGGGTCGCAGCGATCTGTCTGGCGCCTTGCGGCTCCCGGGAAATCGTCCCCGTCATAGCGAAAGCCAATCGACAGGGCATTCCGGTCTTGATTCTGGACACGCGCGTGGACGCGAAAATATTGCGGGAGGCCGGTGGAACCGTGACGACGTTCATCGGTTCAGACAACTTTGAAGGCGGGCGGATTGCGGGGGACTTCATCGTTGAAGCGCTCGGCGGACGAGGGGAGGTCGGCATCCTGGAAGGTATCCCGGGGCACGAAACGAGCGATGAGCGAACGCGCGGTTTTCGGACGGCCCTCGGCCGAAGCCCCGGAATCCGGATCGTGGCCTGTCAGACAGCCAACTGGGAGAGGGATCAGGGCTTTAATGTCTTTCAGAACATTTTGCAGTCACACCCGCAGATCCAGGCCCTGTTTGCCTGCAATGACCTGATGGCCCTCGGCGCCATCGAAGCGATTGCCGCGGCCGGGAAGACGGGAAAGATCCGGGTGGTCGGGTTTGACTTCCTCGCCGACGGCAGGGAAGCCATCCTGAGAGGCGCGATGGAAGCCTCGGTTGCCCAGCATCCCTATGACATCGGGAGACTGGCGATTGAACACGCGCATCGAGCCATCAAGGGGGAGCCGATCCCAGCCGAGATACCGGTGACAGTGGAGCTGATCACGAGAGAGAAGATTAAGGCGGTCAGGTGAAGCCAAACACGAACTCTGTGACTGGAGTTGCGTTACAGGGCCGTGCAGCCGAGGGTGCTGGAAAAGGGTTTCGGACGAGCGGAGTTCGCAGTCCGTTCGCAGTTGCGCCTTCAGGCGGGTTTTTGCAAACGCAGATGCTTGCGGCGGATTAGCCCTGACAGGGTCGGGAGGCGCATCCTCCGACCTTTTTCAACATCCTCGCTGCGTGTGACGCGGCTCTTCCATGAGAAGGCCTTGTCAAGTTGTGGGCCGGTTTAAGGCACAGGAGGCGCTGCGCTTGACTCCCGTACGATCAGTTCGCCCGGTACTTTGATTTGAGTCTGTTCCTGCGCTCCCTCGAGGAGCTTGCATAGGATTTCCACCGCCATGCGGCCCATCTCTTGCTTGGGCTGCCGGACGGTCGTGAGGGGAGGCTCCGTGTAAGAGGCAATGGTCAGGTCGTCGAATCCGACGATCGAGATGTCCTGGGGGACACGAAGCCCGTGGACCCGGACAGCCCGCAGCGCGCCGAGGGCGGTCAAGTCGTTGTAGCAGAACACCGCGGTGGGCGGGTCCTGCAGGGCGAGGAGCCGGTTCATGGCCGGTCCCGACCCCTCGGCCTTCCCGTCGGCATGTACGACCAGAGCCGGCTCGAAAGGATAATCAGCCAGGGTCAGCGCCAGCCGGTAACCGGCAAACCGCTCGGTATCCGACTGAAGCCCGAACTGGTCTCCCAGGTAGGCGATCCGGCGATGGCCCAGCCGAATCAGATGCTGAACAGCTGCCACACTCCCACCGAGGTTATCGATCATGACGCTGTGGGCGAACTGATCAGGGTGATGGCTGTTGATCAGGACAATCGGAACTTTCAGCTCGCTCAGGAGCGGCATGTAGAGTGCGCCGATGCGTGAAGACAGGACCAGGATACCGTCTACGCGGCGTTCGTGAAACAGCCGGACGACTCGCAGCTCCCGGTCCGGGTCTGCCTTGCAGTTGCCGAGAATCACCGAATAGCCCTTGTCGTTGGCCAGCTCCTCGACTCCGCTGACGACCTCGCCGATAAACGGGTCGGCGATCGTCGTAACAACCGCGCCGATGGTCCAGGTTTTTCTGGTCACCAGGCCTCGGGCCACGGCATTCGCGCGGTAGCCCATGTTATCGGCAATCTGGCGGATTCTTTCGGCGGTTTCAGGATTGACGAGGGGGCTGTAGCGCAAGGCGCGTGAGACAGTCGGGTGGGAGACCCGGGCGACACGCGCGACATCTTTGATCGAGACAGGTTTCATAATCTGATAAGGCACCCGAAAAGCGACCGCAACGATTCTCCCCCGCTGTCCCGGGATGGCTCTAATTTACACGTGTAAAAATTTCTTGACAAGAGCATTTAGTTGGAATAGGGTCCGATTTGTCTTATCGGCTTGGTGCCGGGTCAAGTCTTGGAATCTATGGTATCCCCGTCTCAGGATTCACGGTGCCGGAAACGTATCTGCTCATGGACACGTGTGTTGGAGCCATCCGAATGGCAAGCTCGCCGAGGCTGGACACAAGCCGACCAGGCGGGAAGTGTAGCGGCTCGTGCGGGCCGCATAAGTGCGTTTCTCGGGCTGTAGGGCAAAACGGAGGGCGAAGTATGAGAGCGAAGCTTTCAGAATCGACTGTCGTCACATTCACTTTGGGATTGATCCTTTTCTCGGTCTTGGCTCTTGCTCCCTTGTTGGCGCAAACCGGGGCCAATACCGGTCTGCAGGGCCGGGTGACCGACCCGAGCGGTGGAGCAATCCCGGGCGTCACGGTCACGGTAACCCGGGCGGAAACGGGTGAAGTAAGAACCGTTGTCACGGACGACACCGGCGACTGGGAGGTTCGCCTTTTGACTCCCGGCGTCCACACGGTGACGTTCGAGATGACGGGGTTCAAGAAGTTTACGCAGTCTGGTGTCAACGTGACTACTTCCGAGATGGCGACCGTGAACGTCACCATGCAGTTGGGCGAGATCGGACAGACCATCGAGGTTACTGGCGATGCGCAGATGGTATCGGCGACCTCGGCCACCGTCATTAAGACCCTGGATAAGCGTGAGCTGGAGGCACTTCCGACGTCCTCGCGAAACTTCACACAGCTTCTGGTGATCGAGCCGGGTGTCTCGGCAGACATCAGCGAGCTGTTGTCCAACAATAATGCGTCGATTTCACCGAGCGTGAACGGCGCGCGCACCACGAACAACAGCTTCTCCTACAACGGAATCGACGTCACCAACCTGCTCTGCTGCAACGACGTGACGGGCGGATCGGGCGGCTCGCTGTCGCGCAACATGGCGCCGGCTCCGGAGACCCTGGAGGAGGTCAAGCTTCAGACCAGCCTGTTTGACGCAGCAACGGGCCGCAACGGCGGCGGCAATTTCCAGCTGGTCTCCAAGAGCGGCACGAACGAATTCCACGGCAGCGCTTACTGGTATCTCCAAAACGACAAGCTGATTGCCAACGAGTTCTTCTACAACCGGGGCGGCGTGGAGAGGCCGGTGTTGAGACGGAACGAGGCGGGCTTTACGCTCGGCGGGCCCATCATGAAGAACAAAACGTTCTTCTTCGGCTCTTTCCAGGGCACCCGCGCCTCGACATCCTTTGTCAACGAGTCGAACAACGTGGTCAGGATGCCGAAGGACCTGACGGACGACCGGTCGGATGCCGCGATCAATGCCTTTGCGCAGAAGGTCTGGCGTAAAACGAGCGGCCCGTTCAACGTCTCGGCCATCAACCCGATTTCAAGGGCGCTTCTGAAAGCGAAATTCCCCGACGGCAGCTACCTGATCCCGTCGGGAGACAAAGGGACCAACTGCACATTGGCAAAAGGCCAGGTCGCCGAGAGTTGCCAGGTGATTTCGGTGATTCCTGCGACTTACGAGCAGAACCAGTTCTCTGTTGCGTTGGATCATCAGTTGACCGAGCAAAACAAGCTGAGCGGCAAGTTCTTTTTCTCGAATCAGCCGAGCATCGATCCCTTGACCTCCAGTTCCGCTCTGAGTCGCTATGAGGTCGAGGAGCATACCGCCCAGCGCAGCCTCTCGATCACGGACGTTCATATTGTCAGCCCGACGACGGTAAACGAATTCCGGGCAGGCTATTTCCGGAACAACAACAGCACGTTTGCGATCCCCTACTTCACTAACGCCGAGTTCGGCATCAACAACCCGCTTGCCAGCATCAGGCCGGACCTCGCCCAGATTCAGATCAACGGGGCGACAGACGTGGGGGACAGGATCACGTTCGGGACTCCGTCCAATGACACGCGCGACGTGCAGAACAGTTTTCTGTACGGCGATACTCTTTCCTTCACCCGTGGCCGGCATTCCCTGAGGGTCGGGGGCGAGTATCGGAGACATCAGGTCAACGGGAACCTGCAGGAAGACAAGCACGGGCGCATCCGGACGAAGAGCTGGCACGAGTTCCTGACCGTGGGCTACAAGGATCCCGCGGATAAGGGTCGGGCGCGGCAGATGAACGACATCGTCCTGAATTACGGACAAACGATTCGAGGCTACCGGATGGCCGATACTAACCTGTTCCTGGCCGATGACTGGAAGGTGAGGCCGAACTTCACCGTGAATCTCGGGGTTCGCTGGGAATATTTCGGCTACCCGTACGAGGTCAACGGGATGCTCAGCTCTTTCGATTACGCGGCAGCGCTAGCCACGGGAAGGGCGGCGGACGGCTTCCTGTTTGCGTCGAACTTCAAGCCCGAATCGGTCCCGGGTGGGACGGCACAGCCGCTCAAATTCTCCGACAGCCGCAGCATCCAGACCGGCGATTTCAACAACATCATGCCTCGCATTGGTTTTGCCTGGTCTCCTCGCGGCAACAACCGCTTCGTCGTTCGTGGCGGCTACGGTATGTTTTACGAGCGGATATCGAGCGGCTTCGCCAACTCTCTGCGGATGTCGGCCCCCTTCATGCGGGAAGCGCAGTTCAGCAGCATCGGCGATTACAACGCCTGGCCCTCCGATGTTGCGGCTATGCCCTTTCCGGACTTCTTCATCGGCTTTGACGACGGTGAGCCCCAGTTGAGGGGGACCAACAACCCGGACGAGGAGTTCGAGGCTTTTGAGACTCAGGTCATCGATCCCAGCCTGGCTACTCCTTACACCCAGCAGTGGAGCTTGAACATCCAGTGGGAGTTCATACCGAACTGGCTGCTTGAAGTCGGCTATACGGGGTCCAAGGGAACCAAGCTGCTCCAGATCATCAACGCCAATCCTCCGATCGATGTCGACACCGTTGGGATGTTGCCACGTCCCGGAGTGCCGGGCGGAGGGTTTACCGGGAACTACTACGACCTGATCGACGACGAGTTCGTGAACGTGAAGACACCGCCATCCTGGTGCGACCTGACCGACGACCCCGGAGACTGCACCATAGGAGCAGAGCTGCGGGCTCCAGTGCTTGGATTTGATGAGGACGAAGGCGTTAACACTCTCTACTCCAACGCGAACTCAATTTACAACTCGCTCCAGGCGAGCCTCCAAAAGAGGTTCAGCCAGGGCCACATGTACAACATCAATTACACCTTCTCCCGGTCGATCGACACCTTCTCGGACGAAAGCGACTATCAGGTGCAGCACGATCAGAGAAGGCCATACTTGAACCGCGGGCTTTCTGACTTCCATCGCAAGCACCGGCTGGTCCTGAGCGGCACCTGGGACCTGCCTTTGCGAGGACACAAGGTTCTCGACGGTTGGTCGCTGAGCGGCATCGGTACCTTCCAGAGCGGGACGCCGTTCACCGTGGTAGATTCCGATTACAGCGCGTTTCTTTTCGCTTCGACCGATCCCCGGCCGAATCTGGTCGCTTCCAGCCACGAGGACCAGACCACCCAGGGCCCGGTCAACGCGCGCGTTGACAATTATCTGAGGCGTGAGGCGTTCTCCAGCTCCGGTGCGTACTTCGGCAACCTGGGACGCAACACCGTCATCGGTCCGGATCAGCGCCGGGTCGACCTTGTCCTGTCGAAGATGACCACGATTCGCGAGGGAATCTCCCTCGAGTTGCGCGGAGAGTTCTTTAACGCTTTTAATACCGTGAGCTTCCGTAATCCGGAGAACGATCTGACCGAATCGTCGTTCGGCGAAATCGAAGCCACGCGCGGCGGACCGCGGGTCATTCAGCTGGGCCTGAAGTTGAAGTTCTAGTTCCGCGGAGTTGCCACGCTTCTACGGAGCCGCGCACGAAGCGGAGGGTGTTGAAAGTGGGCGCAGGCCCGAAGGGCCCTGGACTTTGGCGAAAATAAACAGATGTGTGAACATTTTTTACGCCGAAGGCGTTAG
>JBHGBF010000159.1:0-16896 GCA_041946865.1 Acidobacteriota bacterium
AACGTAGTGATTTAACCGGGCTCTCATTGTGGCCGGACTCTCCAGAGTCCGGCGCCGGGTCGAAGAGCCGGCTGAATAATCCGGCCGGTTGTAGCGACAGTGCCCAGAGCCTAGGTCTCGGTGCTTCTTCGATCGGCCGGGCTCTCGGCGAGCCCGGCACCGGACTCTGGCGAGTGCAGCCACTATGGGCTGGCCGCAACTACTGTGCTCCAGAGGCACCGGCTCGAAGAGCGCGGTAGCAACCCCAATCCGATCGTAAGCCGGGCTCTGGACTATTGTCTGGCCTCCCGCCCCAATCCCTGGAGATACTGAATAACTGCTTGCCGGAAGTCTTGCTCGGCGCTTTCGGTATAGGGAGTAACCCGCGGCTCGTAACCTCCCGAGGAAAACGCCTCTTTAGTGGGTAGATACGCCATCCAGCCATTCGTGTAGCCGTAAAAGAACGTGTTCGCGAAGGGAGAAGCCTCCCTAACGGCAATTGCGATCTCGCAAAAGAGCTCCAATGGCGCTGACCATATCAGCGTATCGTCACCAATTTTCAGAAAGCGGACCGGAATTCGCACCAGGCCATTCTCGCCGTCTGTCTTCCGGAAGTAGGCCGCGAGGTCGGCGGGCCAGACGGTTTTCTGATTCTTGGGTGTCTCCACGTGGATGTTACCGGTCCACAGATGTGGCTCCGGACTCTCTGCCATGCGAATGCGCGCGCTCGCATCCAGGATCCGGTTCCCGACCAGGACGCGGAACTGACCCATGTGTCCGGCCCGCGGGTTGGGATGAAAGTAGTAGATCGGGCTGATATTCCCGGCGGCGCCGTTGATATAGAGCATTGGGGCCCCGGACTTCTCCTCGACATATTCTGCGATTGCGCCAGGAGCATCTCCGCTGATCTTAAGATTCGCAGCGCTCATGACGATTCCGTGCATCGCATAGCTCGCGACGGTAGCGATCAGCGAGCCGTCAGGCCGTTCGAGGCGAAGAACACCAACCTGTCGATCCACGGGGCCTTCGGGGTTCAGGCCCAGGGTCGCCTTCCCATCGACATCGATAGCGCGACGATTCATGTTGGCAAAGGCAATCCCGGTGCCGACGCCAAGGCGAGCCGGGGCCAGGTTTTCACGAGCTTTCTTTATCCCCTCAATCAGCAGAGTCTTGACCCGCTGGGCGTAAACCTCATCAATTTCGTGGGCGGAGCGTTCCGGCAGAAAGGCTTGAGCCAGACTGATCGCGCCAACCTCGGGACCGGAATGCGTGTGCGTGACCGACCACCAGAGTTGCTCGGGCTTGATCCCTGTCTGCTGCTCAAGTTCTTTCGCGAATTCGTCGTAGAAACGCACCGAGATCGCGCCCAGGTCCGATGATACGAGGACCACCAACTGGTCGCCGTCTTCCATCATGACAATCCGGTGATAGAGCTTGTCCAGCACGCCGGTCGATTTTCGAGCCCCGTACCCGATCAGCCATTGCGGAGTATCCGGTGTGATATCGATCTTGGCGCTGGAGGCGCGAAACCCGGAAGTCAATATAAACAACAGAAGCAATAACAAACCGTGAGGCTTGGGCCGTCTTGAACATCGGTCGTCTCTCATCTGCACTTCTCCTTCTTAGAGCTAGGGTTTTTGCCCTGCCATCTTCCGGTACTTGGCCTGCGCCTCGCTGAAGAGCCGGATGACGGATTCGCGCCTGTCCGGAGTTGCAAAGACACCACGCTCCCTGACCCGGCCCATCAACTGCTCGATCCAGTCGGCCCAGAACAGCGCGTCCGTGGGAGACCCTATCGGCTCGTCGTTCAGTTGGCAATAAACGACGCTGCTATGCGCAAACGCCTGTGGATCATCCGGGATAAGACGATGCGCGGGGCCCCAGACCCGGGCGGCAACCCAGCCGCTTCGCTCCAATGGAATGTCCCGCTCGATCCGATGTGAACGCAGGTTCTCAATTGCTTCTGAGATCACCACGACGCCGTTGACGACGATTTCGAGCTTCTCGATAGGTACTAGAGACTCAACTTCGGCCTTCACGTGCACATTTGCTCGCCCACCCTGCGGCGACAAACGAAGGTCCGCCCCAGGCAGTTCGCCGTTGACTGAGAAGTTGAGTATCGGCCCGTTGGTCGCGAAGCTGACGCCCTTTCGATAGTTGTCGATCCATCTCTGGTACGTGAATTCGCCCGGAACGTGCACGTAGACCCTCTGTGTCCCCGGCACGAAGTACGCCATCATGTTGGTGAAGCAGTCTGTGCCCGCCGAGATCGCGCAACGCAGGCCGCAGTTGAGTGTCTTGTACCACAGCTCCACAGCAGGAGGCTCCAGGGTGTTGCTCAGTACGTCCAAGGCATCGACCTGTCCCAGCACGATGTCAACCGGGAATTCCTGCGCTCCTCCCAGGCCCACGCGCTCGAAGGTGGCGCCGGCGGCGGGATGAACGTAGGCGACGGCGCCGCCCTGCTCCTTGGCCTTTTTTGCCTGGAAGTAATTAGGCGGGTAATCCTCCCAAAACTCCGTACCCGGAAAGCCCGTGAAAATCGGATACACGAGCTCCTTCAGGTTGAAGAAGGACATGTGTCCGTACATGATCCGGTTGCGCATTTCCTCGTTCCAGTACAGGATCTTGTGACCCCGGCTGGAACTGTGGGGTTTCCCCTCAAAAAAACCAATGTCATGAACGTGGTCATCACTGGAATTGGCGACCATGAGGTTCGCGATATCCAAACCTTCGCCGGCAACCTGCAGAGAGATGTCATCCAGGGTCACTACTTCATTCTCGAAGTAGTTGACATGGATATGGGAGTCGCACGAGTACCACTGCTGCTTGTACAAAGGAAAATGGTGATCAAGCTTCAGCTCAAGGTTGGTCGTTTTCCCCGCCTGAATGCTCACGCTCTTGCGAACCGCGACAAACTCTAGACCGCCTACCGCCTCAACATTCGCCTCCCCCTCGGGGAGGAAGAGCTCGAAGGCGCCCTTCGCGTAGAAAAAGAACTCGCCTGTCCGGGGCATGATCCGCTGGGCAGCGCCGATGGGCATGTACGCCAACTGATCAGAACCGAAGAGGTACATTCGCGCTGCGGCCGGCTCGCCGTCGCTGCCGATCAACTTGACCTTGAGAAGCCCCCTGGGGCGGATGTCCATGGTCAGATCACAATGGGCATTGAGTCCCTTCGCCTGGAAAACCAACGATCCCTTGCTCTTACCGATTTTGCCGATCTCGAAGCTTTTGATGTTCAAACAAAAGCCCCTGACCGAACCGCCAGGTATGGGGAACTTGTAGATCTTCCACGGTGTTTCAATTGTGAGCAGCGTGAGCTCGGACCCATTGTTCTTGACCAGCAACGGGAGCTGGTATCGCGCCCCCGAAGTCATCACCAGGTCCTTCGGCGCCTGGACAATGTGTATGGCGCCCTCCGCCAGCTCCACCTTCACGAGTTGAGGGCTGTTCCAATCATTGAACAACTCGTCTTTATAGTCGCGAACACGGGACAGAATGTCTTGCAGTCGCTCTATCCGCGCATCCGTGTGCCTGAGCAGAATTCGTCCGAAATCACTGGAGGCGACCAGGCCCTCGAGTCTCCAGTCCTGGGATGGGATTCGACTGATCTGAAACAACTGGCAGCTCGGCAGGTCGTTGTCGGCTCGCGGCGGGTCTTGGAAGACTGGTCGATGTGCGAGCAGGTATACGTTGGGCAAAGCCGCCAGGAGGAGGCAAACGAGGACAAAGCGGACCGGTCGGATAAAGTTATGCATGGTAATCTCCTAGAGCCTCTTTGGAGTGCGGCGGCGGAGGGTCTTTTCACCACAGAGACACAGAGGACACAGAGAACCAGCGAGGATCTTGAAAGCGATCCATGGAACGGTGCTTCGGTGCATGAATTCGATCGTCTTCTCCGGAAAGAGGTCGAACATGTTGTCGTGATAACGATTATGGTCGTCGCTGTTTTCCGTGATTATCTGGAATTCCTCTCGGTTTTCCCGGGGATGTGCAGACCAGTATCGATCGTGATGCAGCGTCTTCACGTAGTAATCCGGCTTGATGCCCGCTTGTTCGCAAGCCAGCAGTGTTTCGATTGAATGGGCGCCCATCCCGGCGACATATCCCTGGCTCTTCATGTAGTCGTAGGCTTTGCCAAGAAGATCCACTCTCTTGGCCAATACAAAGCGGTCGGCCATTCCGCCCTGAATGTAGATGGTGGTTGCGCCGTTATCGATAGCCTTGTCGATATCGGTCTTAATGTCTTTCACATTGGGGAAGCACTGGCAAATCGTCTGCATCTTCCCTGAGACGATTTCGATGTACTTCTTGAAGAGCGGAAACTGGGCGTTTACGAGCATGATCGCATTGACGCCGCACCGCTCGGCAATCTCGAGGGTCTCGAACACCTTCCTGTCAGTGTTGTAGGCCTTAAACAGTTTGGGGGCATAGATGAGGTCGCGGGCATGGGCCCACCCCCCGATCAGGTTGTTCCCCAGGATCACCCGGCTTAATGTCAGATTGCCGATTCGCCCGGCGGGGACTTGACCAGTGAGGTTCTCCAGTTTGGACTCCGGGGCCTTGATGGTCGCGCCGGTGATGGCATGCATTTTCTCAAACTTGTACTTCTTGCTCGCGGCGTAACCGAATATTCCGAGGAAAGGCAGTGCAGCGAGGTTGGCGACAACCTGCCGGCGATTGAAGCCACCGGGCCCGAAGCTCAGACGCCACCGTGGCGGCGCGGTGCTTTCACTGGTCACCTCCTCAACGGGACTGGTCTTAGCCAACCGAGGGAAGAAATGGTTGACCCCCCATGTGATTCGCGGAGGAAGGACGGCAATCACGGCGAGTGCGAACAGCTCGATCAGGTTCTTGTTGATGAAGAGGTAATTGCCCTCGGTGGGGAGGCGGAAGTCGGCGGCGATAAGGGAAGGGTGGGCCAGGTAGTACAACGCGATCAGCACTATGCCGAAGAGACTTGCCGGCCTCACGAAGCAACCGAGCAGCAGTCCGAGGCCTATCGCCGCCAATCCCCAGGCATTGAGAAAATCGACGACCTTCAGCACGTCCGGGCGTGACGCCAGTCCGTGAAAGAATCCTGCAAGAATCCAGTTGGCGGTCTGAAGGTACCCGGCCGACGACCAGTTGGGAATGAGGAGTTTCGCAATTCCCTCAAAGAGGAAGTGCCAGCCTATGGCCATCCTTAGAATGGTCAGCACGGTTCGTTGTGTGATCGAAAGACCAAGTCCAGGGTTGTGGTCGAACGGTTGACTGGTACTCATATTCCTCCTCTTGGCGCACTTCCTCTGCCCTGCTCCTTGAACGCATGCCCAGGGTTGGCGGCGTGGTCCGGTTGAAAACCGGACCACGCTGTGTAGGACTCGGTAGCTCTCAATCCGGCTCCGAACGCGCCTCGTCAATCATGGCAACGAGGTTCTCGACCGGGACATCGGCCTGGATGGTGATTCCCGGCTCTAGAATGTATCCGCCGCCTTCCGCCATCTCGCGCTTCAGCTTCCTCACGGCGGTGCGGACGTCATCGGGCGAGCCTCGCGGCAGCAAGTCCTGTGTTCCGAGCCCTCCGGAGAAAGTCAAGCAACTCCCGTACTCTCTCTTGAGTTTCATGATGTCCATGGCCTCTGGCTGAATGGGATGGAGGATGTCGAGGCCAATGTCCACCAGATCGCCCACAATCGGCTCCACATTGCCGCAGGAGTGATGAAGGACAGTCCGACCATGCGCCTTGGCGTAGCCGTAAAGCTCGACTAATAGCGGCTTGACGAATTGACGCCAGCTGTCAGGAGACATCACCAGGGAGCGTTGTGTGCCGTAATCATCGCTGATCGCTACGCCCTCAAACTCAAAGCGATCAAAGAGAACGGCCATGGTCCCCAACATGTAATCGGCAAGGCCTCTCAATAGAGCCCGCACGAACCGGGGTTCGAGCATGAGATCCGTCAGGATCTCTTCCATTCCCCTCATGAACGTGGCGCGTTCCCAAAGGTCGCCAACCCAGATAATCCGGAAATGGCCCTTATTCCGTAGGCACCACCCACCGATATCCGCGTAGCGGTGTGGCGCAGCAGGATTGGGGAAGCTATAGCCGGAGAGGGACGGCTGCCTCAGGCAGGGGCCTACCGGTGCTCCTCGGTCAATGTGGTTGGTTGTCCACGTGACGCCGAATTCATCCGCCAGCAGATCGCCATACACGTCGGGGTCTGCATAGAGCGGCTTGATGGTGGCAGGGCCCGTCATGCGGATCGGGAAGTCAAGGTGTTCTTCGATAAGGCAGGTGTTGTAATGCCGTTCCACGGCTGCCCTGGCGGCTGGAGAGAAATCGAAGTTGAACGGTGTTGGAACCCCGGCGTCGTGCGCCAGCGTCTTTCTGATCCAATCGCAGTTGTTACTCATCGCCGTAATTCGGAGGACTCGAAAAACCGGAGCCGCCTGCTTGAAGCCATCGACGCTTATATACGGATCACTAGCAAGCCGAGGCGCCAGGCGATTATATTGGCCCGCCGCTGTAAATCAAAGACTTATCAGTACTGCGTCTGCACACCTTAGCCGGCGTGGGAGTCTGTTTGTTTTTGAATACTCAATCGCCTCATGTAATCTACGCGGCGGGAGGTACAGGCATGTTGGTTCTGCTCTGCGGATATTGTCGTGTCTTGGCTCTGAGAGTGTCTCTCGCTGTGGTGTTCTCTTGTTGCACGGTGTCAGTGTTGTGTGCCGAAACGGTCAAACCGCCGGATCTGCTGACGCCGGCGGGCATGCTTCATATCCGCAAACCGGATAGCCTTCAGATGTCCCCGGACGGACGACGAGTGGCCTTCACGGTGGAAGAGCCGATTCAAGGCGCCGTACCCCATCAGAACATTTGGGTGCTGGATCTGGAGACCCGGGAGTCAAGGCAGTTCACGACTTCCCGTGCGTGGGAGACCCAGCCCCGCTGGCGGCCCGACGGGAAGGCGCTGGCCTTCCTCTCCAACCGGTCCGGAAAGCCGCAGGTCTACGTCATACCGATTGGTGGTGGCGAGGCAAAGGCGGTCACCCATAGCGAGAAGGGCGTAGGACCTTACGCCTGGTCGCCCGACGGAAGTCGGATCGCCTATGTCGCTCAGGAGCCCGATACCGACGAGGAGAAGAAGCGCGTCGAGGATAGGGACGATCCTCACGTGGTTACGCGGGACTATTACAGCCGGGCGAAGGACCCTCAGTTCTGGGTTGTCGACGTGGAGTCTTCAGAAACGCGGCAAGTGACTCATCGTACCTGGCGCCTTTCGAATGGCGATACCGACGGTATCTACTTCACCTGGCATCCGGCCGGCGATCGGTTGCTGATCTCAGCTACCGAGGATCCGCGGACCGAGGTGTTCACCAGCCGGCTCCATTGGCTGCGACTGAGTGACGGGAAGACGGAGGAGTTTGCCGCACCTCGCGGATCATTCGGGCAAATGAGATTTTCCCCGGATGGCAAAACGCTCGCGTTTCTGGGAGCCCGCGAAGACGGGCCGGAAACGGACGATCTTTTTGTCCAAGCCTTAGCGGGCGGTCCGGCCCGCAATCTGACGGGCGACAAGATCGATCTCCGAATCAGATGCTATGAATGGCAGAACGACGGGACACTGATAGTCTTGGCGGAAACCGGATTTGTCTCGGCACTCTACCGGTGCTCACCGGACGGAAAAGTTGAACAGGTGGACCCCGCGATAGTCCCGGCGACGCATTGGGCATACGCGAAAACTTTTGCGGCCAATGGGGAGGCCGTCGTGTTTGTTGGTGAGACTTCGACGCAGGCGCCAGAGCTCTGGGTTAAGAGTCGTGCCGAGAAAGCAGTGCAGGTGAGCAAACTCAATGGATGCTGGAAGGACGTTCCACTCAGGCCGATGGAGGTTATCAGCTACAAGAGCTTTGATGGCCTTCAGATCGAGGCGGGCCTGGTGAAGCCGGCCGGGCGCTCGGCGCCTTATCCGCTGGTGGTGCTGGTGCACGGTGGTCCTTCCGCCCACTGGGCCGACCATCTCGAACCCTGGGGGCAGGTCCTCGCCGCGCGGGGTTTTGCAGTCGCCTATCCGAACATCCGCGGCTCGACAGGCTACAGCTACGATTTCATGACGAAGGTTAGAAAAGACACGGGCGGCGCCGACTTCAAGGATGTCATGGCGCTGGTCGATCTCCTGATCCACGAAGGGACCGCCGACCCGGATCGTCTCGGCATCGGGGGGTGGTCCTACGGCGGCTACATGAGCGCCTGGGCCGTCACGCAGACCGATCGGTTCAAGGCAGCGGTCTCCGGCGCCCCGATGACCAATCTCGTGACCGAGTTCTTGACGGAGGAAAGCTGGGTCAACTACTACGACGCTTGGACACTGGGGACCCCTTACGAGAACTGGGATTTGCTGACCGAGCGCTCACCGGTCGCGCGATTGAGTCCAGCAGTGAAGACCCCGACTCTCATTCTCTGCGGGGAAAAAGACGTCATTGACCCGCTCGGGCAATGTCTGCAGTTCCATCGGGGACTGAAGCACTATGGCGTGGAAACCGAGCTCGTGATTTACCCACGTGTCGGCCACGCGGCGCGCATGCCAGAGGAAAAGCTTCGGGTGGATGTGGCCCGGCGTCTGGTGGGATGGTTCGAGAAGCACCTGGGGGCTAAGTAGAGTCTTTTTGGAGTGCGGCGGCAGAAGGACTCCGGCGCTTTGCCAGGAGTCCTGGCGACGCCGCTTTGGCCCGCCGAGATCGAAGCTCTTTTTTCTTGGGCCGCGATCTTGCCCGGCCAAAGCGGCGTCGCCTTCGAGGCCTGATAAAACGTCGGCCTCTCCCGTTGCCGCCGCACTCCAAAAAAACGGTTACTTCACGACTCGTCCGCCTTTTACCACCATGGCGATGTTGTTCTTGTCTGCCAACGACGCAATGTTCTTTAAAGGGTCCTCACGGACCACGACCATGTCCGCGAGCTTCCCGGCTTCAAGCGTGCCGACCTGGTCTTGCCAGCCCAGACACTCGGCGGCGACGACTGTGGCGGACCGAAGTGCTTCCAACGGCGTCATGCCTATTCGACAGAGCAGTCCAAGCTCCTGCAGATTGGTCCCGTGAGGGCTTACGCAGGCATCGGTCCCCATGGCGATCTTGACGCCGGCTTTGTGAGCCTTGGAGATGCTCTCGAGATTGATCTCAAGCGTCTCCTTCATCTTCCGAATTCCCCATTCAGGCAAGTCAGGCATTTCCGCACAGTGGTTCAGCGTGTAAACCGGCGCCAGGAGAGTGGGAACGAGATAGGTATTTCGCTCGAGCATCAGCTCGATCGCCTCGTCGTCGAGGTACATGCCGTGCTCGATCGAGTGCACGCCGGCCCGGATAGCATTCTTGATTCCCCGCGAGCCCTGGGCATGAGCCATAACCTTGCGGCTGCCGTGATAGTCCGCCTCCTGGACCATGACCTTCAGTTCTTCGACGGAGAATTGAGCGTGCGTCGGATGGTCATGCGGGCTCATGGTCCCGCCGGTGGTGCAAACCTTGATCACTTCCGCCCCCGCTCTCAACACCTCGCGGACCTTCCTTCTGACTTCCTCCACTCCGTCGCACTTCCCGTCCGGTCGACCCGGGTAAGGCGGGAATAGCGAGTACTCGTTTCCTGACTGCATCGCATAGTCCAGGTGTCCCCCGGTCATCGTCAGTATCGTAATGCTGATCTGCATCCGGGGACCTTCCACGAGCCCGCTTTCCACGGCCTGTTTCAGGCCGAGATCAACTCCGCCGCCATCACGGACACTTGTAACCCCCGCTGCCAGGGTGCGACGCATATGATCAATCGTCTTAAAAAGCGTCAATGACAGGGGAGTTGACATCAGCTTGGGAATCGTCAGGTCTTCGAGTACCAGATGCACGTGACAATCGATGAAGCCGGGAAGCAGGAAGCCGCCCTTTGCATCGATCATCCGGACTTCGTCATCCGGCAGCTTGATCGATTCCCGCGCCCCTGCCTGGCTGATACGGTCGTCCTTCATCAGGACAGCCGCGTCCTTCAGCACGCACCCGCTTACGACATCAATTAGCGTGGCGTTATGAATCAGAGAGTGTGTCATGGTTTCCCCCTATTCGCTTACCAGGTATTTCACCGAATTCGAGATTAGTCGCCTGAGAACAACCCGGTGCATGCTGTCGGCAGCCTGGGCCTCGCCGGTCATTCCGGGCCTTGGGGCATGGATCTCGATGCTGCCCGGGTCTATCAAGCCGGTAACCATGCTCGGGATAGTGTGCACGAGAATCCTCCCCCTGCCATAGGGGACCGCGAACGTCGCTGCCCCGATTCTCCGGTCATGGTCGCGACTGTAGCCTGCCATCACCTCGATGTCCCGTCCCTCAATCAACATCCCATCGGATCCGTAAACGGGTACTTGATAGTAACTTTTGAGAGCGCAGTCGGCAGGCAGTCCGTCAAAGACGGGATGACGTCGCACGAAATACCAGGAACCCATCCAGGACGCCCTGGCAGTGCCGACGGCTCCCTCGAAAGTGAGGACACCCGCACGGCCCAATGCTTGTCCGTATGCCTCCACCGCGGCAGGCCCGTCGGGAAGAATCAGGAGGCGGCCCCCGCTCTGGATCTTGCTCAATAACCTTTCAGTGAGCAAAGTCGGCTGCACATACTTTTCCCAGACCAGTCCGCTCTTGTCGGTGTACTGCTCGCCTCCGCAATTAATAGCACGAACCTGGCCGCCCGCCTCGACCTTTATAGCATTGATCACACCCACGTCCGCCGTGCAGTGGCTGATCGAGATGTGTATCCTGCCGTTGGCTGTTTCGACCTCCACTTGCCGATCGACTGCCGTGTTCTTCGCGCCGGCCGCGGCGAAAATGTCGAAGTCTTTGAGCAACGTCTTCCCGTTGATCCCGACGTCGAAGACCCGCGCGCCGGCGCGGTCAAGGGCCAGCTCCGCAAATTTAAGGGTCACTTTGGCCTTACCGGGAGGCAATCCTGTGAAGGTGTAAGCGAGGTTCTCCGGCAGGCCGCGCGCCTGGGATTGGTAGAGCGGGACGTCGTCGGTGCCTTTGATCTCGACTCCTTTCAGATCCAGGTGCCAGCCATAGAACATTCGGTCAGCGATGACCACGACCTGATAATCGCCGTCCTCCCGAAAAGGCTCAGCCTGAATTCCACACTGCGAGCTGAGTTTTTCGTGCAGCTTGGGATCGAAACTCAGGACACCGGCGCGAATCGATTTCGGCCCTCTCGGCGCAACCGGGTCAAGCACCAGAATCCTCTCCTCGGTTGAATATCGGTTCTGCGAGTCGGTTTCGAGGCGTAGCGTATATTGCCCCTGCTGTACTAGAGCTGGTGTTTTGATTGCCTGGGCCAACGGGTAGACGAACCGATCCTTCACAGGGGAGGGAATCGAGAATGTTCCCAACTCGGCAGCCTTGCCGTCCGGAGAAACGAGGCTCAAGTGCGCCGAGCCCCCGGCCGGTTTACCCGTTTCATTCAAAAGGAAGAGGTCGGCTTCGATGCTTTCTCCGCAGGCCGCCACCAACGAATGCACCTTGATGACGGGCCGTATCGGCGCCAGGCGTTCCCGCAACAACGCCGGGTTCCCCTTGAAGTTGCGCAGGTTGTCCAGGAGGCCGGAATGGTTCTCGATCGGCATCGATTCCCAGCCGCTGATCACGAGGTAATCGTTGGCTTCCGACAAACGGGCCGTCTCGATGACTCTGCCCCAGAAGTCGTAGCACTTGTCGCCGATGTCAAGGAAGAGGGACTCGGCAGTCTTAAAGGCCGATCGGAACCCCCAGCGGTCCAGGAAGGTGTCATAGCCGGCGAGAAGCGCCCGATGTTCAGCCAAATCGTAGCTCGTGCCTCCTCCGGCTTCGATCTGACGGATCATGCCGGCGTGATTGTCGGGCGTCGCGCTCCCTAACATCTCCCCCCACATCACTACCTCCTCGCGATTCTGCGAGTTGTGAGTGAACTGGGTGGGGCTCTTGTACATGATGTCCTGCCAGACACCGGGTCCGCCCACACTATGCTGGTCGCGCCAACCGGAGACGCCGTCTCCGCGGTCAACGTGAATGGTCTCTTCAAATGGTCTCATCCAGGCCTGGTTGCGGGGCGGTATCCCAGACTTCAGCACGATCAGCCTGCTCGGGTCCTCTTTGTGCATCCCGTGCAGGAGCCAATGGACCCGAGGGTTTCGGAGATCCGGCGCCATCTCGTTCTGCACGCAGTAAATGATCAAAGAGGGGTGCGAACGATGATCCCGGATCATCCGGATGATCTTCTCCTCCAGGAACTTCTCCGCAAACGAGGAGGGATCACCGCCGTTCCCCGAAGTGTCGACAGGCCCATCAGGGGAAACGGTGCCCAGCCTGAACTGCGTTCCGAGTGCGGTCATCCCGCCGCCGGGCTCCATGTATCGGAGCAGTCCAAGCCTGTCCTGCGCATCCAGAACATCCGTCTTCCCGGGGTTGCGGTGGAACTGCAGACAGTTGAGCCCCAGCGTCTTGGCGGCCCTTACCTCTTTCTCCGCTAGCTCGGGTGAGGGCCACAGTCCATTCCTGCCCCAAAACCCCCACGATATAGAGGAGACCAGGCGAATTCGCCGGCCGTTCAGACGAAGGACGGCATCCGTGCCAATCCCATCGGCGTCAAACCAGCGAAACCCAAACGTCACTTCCCGTTCGTCGTGCGCAGCCGTCCCGTTCCCTTCCGACGAGGAGACCAGCGAGGCGCGAAGCTTGTAGAGGCGCGGTGTCTCTAAGTCCCAGAGTGCCACGTTGTCTCCGGTGACGTCGGTCTCAAAATGCTGCCGGCTCTTGGCATCGACGCGGAGGGGCAGTTTCCTTGTGGCTTTGATCCGGTTGCCGTCATTTGGGTCATATATTTCGAAGAGGACGACTCCTTCGGCGGCTGCGGAGCCGTCGTTCTGAATGATGGCGTTAGCCCTGACCGTTTGAGATTGAGGCGTGTTCAAGACCCAAAAGTCCTCAAGGTAGACCGGATCGTGGACAGAGAAGTAAAGGCCGCGGTCCAGGCCTCCAAAACCACGACCCGAGTAAAACTTGTATTTGCCCCAGGAATCGCCCCGGTCGTCCAGCCAGTCCAGCCGGCCACCAGGGTTGGTTATGCGGATTGCCAGCAGATTCGACTGGCCGGGAAGGGCCGCCTTCGAGACGTCGCAGGTAAACGAGGTCTGTTCGATCAGGTCATAGCCGACCAATTGGCGGTTGAGATAGACTTCTGCCCTCAGCCGTGCCCCTCGGACATGGAGCAGGATCTTCTTGCCACGTACATCTGAAGGCAAGTTAATCTTCGTCCACCACCAGGACACCCCCGGCACATTGCCGTTCTGGACCTTGTCGTCGAATCTCTCGAAGTAGTATTCGTTCTTGTAGGGTCTCAGCCCGAACTGGCCCCAATAGTGCTGCTCGACGGTTGAGGGTAATGTCACTGCGATGCCGTGAGATGAATCCAGAATGTCCCAGCCGCCGGTGGGAGGATTGGAGGGGAGGGAAGCAAGCTGCACCTCTGAAGGCAAGAACAATTGATCGTCCTTCCAGGGGGCCTCGCGGTCGAGCCAGAGACGCCAGCCTGTGTCGGGTATGCTCACCGAGTTGGAGGCCGCTCCGCCAAGGGCAGGGTGGCACGTCAATACAAAAATGCAGGCGAGGAAAGTCTTGAAGGTCCAGGTTTGAAACGTCTGCTTCGCGATTACAGCCCGATCTCTCACATATAGATTCCTGACTCTCAATAACTAGGTTGACGAAGAGGGAAAAAGTCTAGTCTTGGGCTAAATGAGAAATCAATGGACCGCAAGGGCGGCGCCCTATGTGCATCTCGGACCAGCCATCTTTTTGGAGTGCTGGCAATTGCTGGCAGTTGCCCTAACGGGCCTGGCCCGAAAACCCGGCAAAGGACATCCAGCCTCCAATCATGGCGAGGCCTCCGCCACCCTCCACATATTCCGCCAAGGCACGCAGCCGGTTTGGAGTTCTGACAGATTTAATCAGAGTGTTCGGATGAAGCAGCAGCGTGTCCGAAGAGATGTCGCTCATTAACACAGCGGCAAAACGGCTCAGTTCCTGGCTGGTGGCTGGAAATTTCGTCCCTGCCAGGTGATTGGGCAGGTATTCGACGGCCAGGCCACTGGATTCCAGGGCTTGCCTGAGCGCACTGACCCCTTCCTCATAACTGCCCGTGTAGTAATTGCTGAACCCTTTGACATGCACGCCATAGCTGGTCCAGGATTCGCCGGCGATCAAGACCGTCTTGTTACCGTTATCCACGTCATGTCTGTTTTGACTTTCGCCGTCTGCGTCTCACTAACCCTGAACCGTTCACCCCTCACTGATCTTCCTCCTCATATCAGAACAACTTCGACATATTTACTTTGGCTTCCGCTGCCCCCTCGATTTCGTAGACCCACTGAGGGACCGTCTCCATCAAAGACCCTGCGGTGCGGTACATAGTCAGGGTGTTATCGAGGGGGGAGCCCACCTGAACGGCATGCGAAGGCCCCAGGATCAACCCGCCCTGCGGAAAGAGGTCCATCCTCAGACGGACCTCGCGTTCGATGTCCTGCGGAGTCCCGAAAGCCAGTTCTTTCTGAACGTCGATGCTCCCTTGGAAGACGAGGCGGTCGCCGAACCGCCCGGCCAGGCACGAGATGTGATTGTCGGGGGTGGTCGGCTGAACCACGTCATAAACGTCCAGGCCGAGCGCTATCAGCCGAGGGAGGAAGGCATGGACGGTCCCGCACATGTGCATCATGCTGCGGCATCCATGAGCGCGGACCATCTTGAAGTATTTTTCGAGCTTCGGGGCGAAGTGCCGGTCGAAGATGTCGAAACTGATCATCGGGCCTGTCTGATTCCCGAGATCATCTCCGATATGGGTGAAGTCGACCAGCCCCCCGGCTGCCTCCAATATCCTCTCGTGCACCTGATAGTAGAAGTTAAAGCGATGCTCCATGATCTCGAGGTACACGGGATTGTCGGTCAGAAGGTCGATAAGGACCTCTTCCATGCCCTTGGCCCTGGAGATCCCGTTAATGAAATCCATGTCTCCCGCGGTACCACAGCACACCGCAAAGCCCGCCTGCCGGATCCGTCTGGCCTGTGCCGCAATGGTGGAGTAGTCGAACCAGTCGGCTGACGGAAAATGAGACCGGTCCAGGTCCTCGAGTCTTGAGATCCCGGCGAAGGGCTGGTAAACCGACTCCAGGTAACGGCCACCCTCGAAGGTGGCATAGCGGTAACGTTCCCCCCAGTAGCCTTCGACACTGCCGTCCGGCATGGTACGCAGCTCCGGCCCGACGTAGACAGGTTCCACATACCGAAAATCGTCACCCAGGACCGTCAGCAGCTGCTCGTCATTCTTGAGGCCGAAGTATTCCTTGATCTCGTGATTGATCTCCGGGGTGCCTTCGTGCTTGACCGGAATGCGATCGTAACCCTTCCTTTCACAGGCGCTCAGAACTCTGTCACGCGATTTCACATCCCCTCCGTAGCAAGACTCTTTTCCGCCGCTCGCATCTCACAGCTTGGTGACATCAAAATCGATGTCCCAGTTCTGATCCGACGCCAGGAGCTGGTCCCAAGTCATGGGACGGCCGGCGTATGCCGCCTGGCGTCCCAAGATGGCACTGAGGCAGCTTTCCACGCCTTGTGCAATTTCGTTGTGAAATTGACCTGTCTCGATGCTGCGGACAAAAGCTTTCGCCTTTTCGGGCGTGGCATCACGCAAGGGGTCGACTTCCGGCTTGGAACCCGCCGGCGTCTGGTCGGCGCCCGCTTCCCAGGGATTGTCGCCCTCGATCCGGAGACCTCCGACGAAGTAAGCTTCCGAGTGGCCTTTCTTCCCGAAGAAACGAGTACAGACATCGCCCCATTTCGTCATGAACTGGCTCGACATGAAACTGGCGTGCACGTCGTTGGGGTACTGGTAGGTGACAATAAAATGGTCCCAGACGTCGCCGATTTCGGTTCTCACACGGCGGCCACCAGTGGCGCTCGCCGCGACAGGCCGTGCTTTCAGCACCCAGTTGAATACGTCGACAATGTGGACGTTTTGCTCGACGAGTATGTCACCGCTCAGAACCCGCGAGAACCACCAGTCTCGGATCTTGACCTCCAGCGGGGGAACGCCCTGTCTCGGTTTGCGCGGCACATCGCCGGCATGGTAGTAGCCCTGAACAAGCGCCACTTCTCCAATTGCACCCTCATGGATCCTTCGCGTTTGCTCGACGTAATAGGGGGCTCGCCGCATCTGAAACCCTACGTCCACACTGACTTTTCCCTGGGCTCGCTCCGCTAGTTTCGCGACCTCGAGGCAGCGTCGCACGTCCGTTGCCACCGGCTTCTCGAGATACACGTGCTTACCGGCTTCCAAGGCAGCTTTGAAGTGCTGGGGATGGAAGTACGGAGGAGTCGAAACAATCACCATATCGATATCGCCGGCCAGAAGCTGGCGATGGGAATCAGCGCCCTTGAAAAGCTTGATCTGCGGGCTGCCCTTGGCTGCTTGAAGCTCGCCGAAGCGCTTGGTTCCCTGGTCGAGTCGATCCTGGAAGAGATCCGCCAGGGCCACGACAGCCGTGTTCGTATTCTCAACGAAAGCTTGAGCCACGTGAGACCCGCGGTTTCCACAGCCAATTATTCCCAGGCGCAGCATGCTATTGGCAGCGGTGCCGAAAGCCGTTTGGGGCGTCACCAGGAGCACGCCACTCGCAGCCGCGAGTGACGAGGCACAGAAGCCTCGTCGGCTCATCTCTTGATTTGGTTTAGTCATCGAGTCACCGTACCTTTCGACTCGTCTTTATAGCAGATTTGAGGTGGTCGCTCTTACCCCTGTGAAGCTCGCTAACATGCGTGGCTGATAGCTAGCTACCTAATTTTTGTACAAAATACCCCCAGTTTCGGACAAATATAGCGGCAAGT
>JBHGBF010000016.1:0-41051 GCA_041946865.1 Acidobacteriota bacterium
ATACAGCCACACAGCAGCGGTTTCTGTTGATTCATCTGTATACTTTCGCCAAAGTCCAGAGTCCCTTCGGGACTGAAAGCAGGCTTCCCTCCGCGGGCAAAGAACCTTTAGTCAACAGTGTCGCCCTTAGGCGGGCTTTTTAAAACGCGCCTGGTGCAGCGGGCAGCTCAAAAAAGCCCGCCTAAAGGCGGAACTACGAACAATTTGCCGCTTTGGCTCGAATTCCCCCATTCCAGCCGCAATATGTAGGGGGTTACTTTTTGGTTTGTTGCGCGGATTATGGGACATCATGTTTTCTCCGGTCGGCTGACGAATTCACGGGAACACCGGAGTAAAAGCCGGACCTCCCTGGTGGTGCCTCTCAGCCTGATGCTCGTTGCGCCGGCCCTGTTTGCCGCGGCCCCCCCTGCTTCTGTGAGAAGCGCCTCCATCGGCGCCGACACACTCAGGCGCCAGGCCGTCCGGTGGCTTTCGGACTACCTCAAGATCAATACCAGCAATCCCCCCGGCAAAGAGCTTCCCGCTGCCCGCTATCTCGCGCAAGTCCTTCAGCGTGAGGGCATACCCGCTCGGACCGTCGTTTCCGAGCCTGGCCGGGCGAATCTGATCGCACGGATCCCGGGTCGCACTCGGGAAGGGGGGCTCGCGCTGGTCCATCACATGGACGTGGTTCCGGTTGACGCGACAGGTTGGACTGTTCCCCCGTTTTCCGGCCTGGTGCGGGACGGGTATGTATGGGGCCGAGGCGCACTGGATTCGAAAGGCTTGGGAGTTGTCCATCTGGCGGCCATGATCGCGCTCAAGCGATCCGGCCGGGTCCCGGAGCGGGACGTGGTCTTTCTGGCGGTCTCTGATGAAGAAGCCGGAGGCCGGGCCGGCATGGCATGGATTGCAGAGCACCGCCCCGAATGGCTTCGCGGAATAGACTACGCCTTGACGGAAGGGGGCTCGAACATCGTCCGGGATAACCGGCTGGCCTACGTCGGCTTGGAGAACCTGCAGAAAGCGGCGGTATGGTTGAGGCTGACAGCCGAAGGGGAGCCCGGTCCCGGCTCGTATGCTCACAAGGATGCCGCCACCCACCGGCTGATCCGCGCCCTTGACCGACTCCTGCGTTATCAGCCGGGCATCGTCATCACTCCGGCGGTTGGCCGGTACTTTCGCGAAATCGCTCCTTTTCAGCCCCAGGAGTTGCGCGACCGCCTGCTTCATCCCGAGGAGCTGCGGAAAGACCCGGAGGCGGTCCGCCGGCTTGACCCGGTCCATCAGGCGCTTGTCAGAAACACCATCAGCGTCTCCGTGGTCAGGGCGGGCAGCAGCACGAACACCTTGGCCGCGACCGCCTCTGCCGAACTCGATTGCAGGCTCGTGCCTAGCCAGGATCCGGACGAGTTCATTGAGACGGTGACCGCGATCGTCAACGATCCGAACATCGCCATCGAGCCCCTTCTCGTCTCTTCGTCGGCCAGTTCCCCGCTGCCCAGTGAGCTGTCCGAGGCGATACGCACGGCCACCCAGTCGATTGACCGCCAGGTTACGGTCGGCAGTGCCGTCCTCGCCGGTTTTACCGATGCCCGCTTCTTGCGGGAGCGGGGCATTGTGGCTTATGGTTTCGACCCCTTCCAAGCTTCGAACGGCAATCTGAACGGGATTCATGGGAAGGATGAAAGAGTCGCGGTCTCGGATCTCGAGTTCGCGATTCGATACTTCCTAGCTGTGATTTCGGAATTCGTCCTCTCACCTTCGAGGTCAGCCGAGCCCAACAGTTTGTCGCTCCGATAACCCCTGAGGCCGGGAAAATTTCCCCGGTGGCGGAAGCCGAACCTTTTCTAATCGCTGGTATCTACCAAAAAAGGGGTAATGGCACGTCGTTTGCTGTGACCCCTTGCAGGATTGGAGGCTGGAAAACATGACTATCAATCTGACAAGAAATCACGCGATTATCATAGGAGTCCTGGTTGCCGTGCTTGTTCTCGGTGTCTGGGTCTTAAGCCGTGATACGCGCGATCCCGAATGGTTACGGGACAAGTACGGTATCAACAACGCTTTCACCCAAAAAATAGACACGCCCGACGGCACTGTGACGGCCAGCCTGGTTCCGGTGAACCTGGCCGACGGAAGAACCGCTTACCTGGTTGTCCCTCAAAAAGGAGACGAACCGCTTTACCTGAAGGACGAGAACGGTCTTGCCCCCCGGGAGTCAGGATCACGATTGATGCCCCGTGGCCCACCGCTTTACCTGAAGGACGAGAACGGTCTTGCCCCAGTTCAAACCACTGATCAGTCTATCGATAAGGAGCGGTTCGTGCGCTCGCGGCCGGTGATCGTTGAAAGGCCTGTTACACGCAGCGAAAGCACCAGGGTCGAACCCAAGAAGCGGCGTTCCACCAGGGATGAAGTCCTGATCGTGGCCGGCGGAGCCGGCACCGGAGCTGCAGTCGGCGGCCTGGCGGGCGGCAAAAAGGGTGCCGCCATCGGCGCGATCTCAGGCGGTGTCGCCGGCCTGGTCTACGATCTGGCCACACGGAACAAGTAAGCTCGCTATCTGAAGTGGACCAGGTGGACGACGTGGATGAGGTGGACAGGACCCAGGCTCGGTCCACTTCGTCCGCAAAGCCCACTTCGCCCACTTCAGTGTCACGCTGTCGGGAGCCAGAGGCTTCGACACTTCAGCTCACGGTGGTTGAGGCCCGCCGCCTTGTCCAGCAGTCTCAGCCTTTGGGGCAGGTCTGGGCTGAAGCGCCATTCGTCGGCTCGGCCCCCTTTTGATTCAAAGGCCTCGGCCCAGCGTTCCCACCAGGGAGCCACCCGGTGAGCGATCGGTTCGACCACGAGAACGGCGCCCCGCTGCACGAGCCGCCGCAGCAGTTTTTCCCGGCCTGGCTCGTCCAGCTCATTCGCTGTAAACGCCAGCAACGTGCCGCCCGACGGAGGAAGGGGATAGTCAAGCAGATCCGCCTTGCGCGTCTCCCCAGCCACGCCGAGCACCTGGTAGTTCCATTTGGCTTCGTCGAGGACCCACTGATTGGCGTCTACGCCCGTCACTCGCGGGGTTTTGTCAAGCTCGATCGACCAGGCTGCCCCGCCGACCCCTGTTCCGCATCCCAGATCGATCAATGACCGGATAGGGAACTCCCTGATCCCCAGCTGCTCGACGACATGCGAGATCTGGAGCAGATGAAGCGGCGCGTAAAAGAGGGAAAATGCTGCCCGCTTTCCGACGCTGTCGAGGGGCTTGCGTCCAGAGGCCCGATTCCGCCCTTCGACATAAAGCGCAGAGAGCGCCTGAAGCGCCCGGCGCACTTCCTGGAACGTCAAGGTGTGTAGATGGCGTTCTTCGAGCGCCGCGTACCATCTGGCGAACACGTCTTTGCTGATCATGATTCGATTGGTCAAATCAACCAGTCCGCCACCAGGACACAGACCCCTCCGAGCGTCGCGCCGACAATCACGTCGACCAGGTAGTGGTAGCGCCCGTAAACTGCGGCGAAAGCCATGCCCGCCACCATCACCACGGCCGGCAATCCTCCGGCTGCTCCCCATACTCGCCAGCACCAGACAAGGAAGACAATACCCGTGGAGCAGTGTGCGCTCGGCATGGCGCAGCCTTTGTGCGCGAGACCTTCGTACATGACGGCATTTGTCGCCCAGGTCATCCAGCCGCCGGTCAGGCGTCTCTCTGATTCCTCCAGCAGCCCCGCCAGCACCAGCCCCCAACGCGGTCCCCAGACCGGCAGATGCGGGAAGAAAGAGTAGCACAGGGCGTATCCCAAGATAACGGCGAAGCTCATCGACTGGAATTCCTGGATGCGCCCCTGGGTGTAGAGGTACAGAGCCAGGACCGGCGTGTAAGCGTAATAGGTGTTGTAAAAGAAATGAGACAGATCGGTCAGCCACCCCGGCCGGCCACGCGCCAGCCAGAGGCTGGGCTGACCAAACAGTTTCGCCTCCAGTCGAATAAGCGAAGCATCATAGGACACATTTTCCGGATAGAAAACGCGGAGGGTGAGCCCTGCCCAGAGGTAAGCCCACCAGAAGAACGCGATGGGTGACCACAGCACGGTGATCTGAAACCACCACTCCTGCCAAAGCACCTGGGAATCGAGAACGGAAAGCTGGATGAGGAACAAGGCGAAAAGAGCGCAGTTGATCAGGAGCACACGCCCAGTCCTGGGAGGCCGATAGCGGGCGGCCAGAATGTAGAGAGAATGAACGACCAGGTAACCTATGACCAGCCAGGTGGGCAGCGAGGAAAAGGGTGAAGAAAAGGATGAAGGAGGAAGGAGGAAGGATGAAGAAAAGGGTGAAGGATGAGGGATGAAGGATGAAGAATGAAGGATGAAAGATGACGCGAAGGGTGAAGGAGGTAGGGTGAGGAGAAGGACGAAGGAGGAAGGAAAGCAGATTCCGGTCATCCTGCTCTTTTCTCCTTCTTCAATTCATCCTTCATCCTTCATCCTTGATCCGGCACGCACCCGACGCGCTCCGCAAAAGACGCTGCGCTTGCGGCTCTGTAGCGCTTTCTCTTCATCTCTTCATCCTTTTCTATTCGCCCGGATCCTGGTTACTGTCGCGGGGGCCGAGCGGGACCGCTTTTCGCTTCAAGAAGGCGGGAAAGTCGAAATCGTCCCGCCGCGGGCTCGCGAAGTCGGCGGGCGGCATGATGGGCTCATTGGAGAACACCGGGCCGTCGTTGGGGGCCATCCGGGGGCGGCCAAACCCTTCGTTCTGAACAGGTTCGGGCCTGGACGGCTCGTTGGCAGGCTCGTGCGAAGTCCGGCGTGGTTCGGGGGGGACCTCCTTCTTGGCCGGCTCATCGCGGTCAAAACCCGTGGCAATGACCGTAATCTTGATCTTGTTGCCCATGCTCTCATCAAAGACAGAGCCGAAGATGATGTTGGCTTCGGGATCGGCTGCTTCCTGGATAATGCGGCTCGCCTCACTGACTTCGTGCAGGGTCATCTCCGGGTTTCCGGTGACATTGATCAAGACTCCGCGGGCACCCTGGATGGTGGTGTCCTCGAGCAAGGGGCAATTGATGGCGCGGCGGGCGGCGTTGGCAGCGCGGTTCTCGCCTTCGGCGACTGCGGTCCCCATGAGGGCCATGCCCATACCCGTCATGATGGTGCGGACGTCGGCGAAATCCAGGTTGATGACGCCTGGAATCGTGATCAGGTCGCTGATGCCCTGAACCGCCTGGCGCAAAACGTCATCCGCGATCTTAAAGGCGTCCGAAAGAGAGGTCCCGGGAGAGACAGTGCTCAGAAGCCTTTCATTGGGAATGGTAATGACAGTGTCGACCGCCTCCTTGAGGTCCTGAAGGCCCAGGTCCGACTGTCTCATACGTTTACGGCCTTCAAAGCCGAAGGGTTTGGTCACGACGCCGACGGTGAGTGCACCCAGTTCGGCTGCCAGGCTTCCGATGATGGGGGCTGCGCCCGTACCGGTGCCGCCTCCCAGGCCGGCTGTGATGAAGACCATATCCGCGCCTTCGAGGATTTCGATTATTTTCTCGGTGTCTTCCAGAGCGGCCTGCTTGCCGACTTCGGGATTCGATCCTGCGCCCAGACCTTTGGTTAGTTTCCCGCCCAGCTGGAGCCGAATCGATGCCCGTGACAGCCGCAGGGCCTGAAGATCCGTGTTGGCGGCTATGAAATCGACCCCTCCGATCCCCGATTCGATCATCCGGTTAACGGCGTTGCAGCCGCCACCGCCGACGCCGATGACTTTTATGCAAGCGCCCGTGACGGGCCTTTCGTCAAAGGCCAGCGTCAAGTTCTTCTCCTCCTCGGACCGCGCACCACCGTCCATACCAACCTCCTTGAGAGGGAGCCAGAGACCAGGCTGCTGTTTCGGATTCATCGTTCCCCCCTTTCAAAAATCTCAACTCATCTTGCTCAGAGTCCAGCGGGAAAGCCTGTTAAGCCAGCCCTTGGGCTTATTTCCGAACGCCGCCGGGTGAAAACTGTCATTATGAAAACTGGAATAGCGAAGCAAACCTAATGCTGTGCAGTACATGGGCTTACACAGAGGGTGGCCCAGAGACACGAGATTCACGGGATAGCCGAGCCGGGCCGGCAGGCCCATCTGTCTTCGCACTTTCTCGAGCATGCCTCGCAGCTCGGCGCCGCCTCCGGTCAGCACCACCCCGGTGAACAGCTGAGGATCCATGCCGCAGCGTGAGATGGCCTCGACGATCCCTTCCACGATCTGGTCGCAACGGGCCGCGATGATCTGGCACAGGATCTTGCGGCTGATGGTCCGCTTGCTGGTGGAACCTACCTCGTGGATCTCGACGACCTCCTCCTGCGGGACTTCCTGGGGCAGAGCGCTCCCATATCTCACCTTGGTCAATTCCGCCTCTTCGATACCGGCCCGAAGGCCGACCGCAATGTCGCGTGTAATCAGGTTTCCACCGATGGGCAGGACCTCGGAATGCCAGATGCCCCCCTCGTTGTAGATAGCGATATCAGTCGTTCCGCCCCCGATATCGGCCACGATCGTACCCATTTCCTTTTCGTCGGGCGTCAGGATGGCCTCCGCAGAAGCCAACTGCTGCATCACGACGCCGTCGACCACCACGTTGGCCTTGTTTATCGCACTGACGATGTTCTGGACTGCGGCGGTCGCGTTAATGACGAGGTGAAGGTTGACGCCCAAGGTCCGGCCGGTCATGCCTATCGGGTTCACGATGCCTTTCTGTGCATCGACGGTAAAAGCCTGAGTCAGGATGTGGATGACATCGTGGTCGGGCGGCAGCTCCACGGAGGTAGCGGTGGCCACGGCGCGTTGCACGTCTTCTTCACACACTTCCGAGTGCTTGCCCCGGATTTCGGTTTCTCCGCGCCGATTGATGCCGCGGATGAACTCTCCCCCGATGCTGACCCAAGCCGACTCCACACTGGTCTCCGACTGTTTCTCGGCTTCGTCCAGCGACGCTTTCACACTCTCGATGGTCTCAGTCAGATTGACGACGTTGCCCCGCCGCAGACCATTTGAAGCGCTCTGCCCGAGGCCGAGAATCTCGAACTTCGTCCCCTCCGCCCGGGCAATCGCGGAACAGATCTTGGTCGTGCCGACGTCAATCGCCGCTACCAGTTGTCTCTTACGCATAAACCACCGAAGAGTGGCTCGTCCTCTAAAACTGCGCCTCAGCCCGCATCAGCGCCTGCTGACTCTGCGGGGTGTGGAAAATGATCTTGTCTTCAAACGTCACGTCGACGTACTCGATGGCGCCGTACTGCTGCTTCAACTCTTCATAGAGCGCCTGATTGTTGCGGAAAGTCTGATAACGACGGAAGAAGGCCCGGTCCCCGACAAAAACCGGAATCGGTTCATCGGTCGGGATCAGGGCGACTTTCCGCGGGTTGTCCACGTCGATTTCGGAGATGTAGCCCAGCAAATCCTCGGCTGCCTTCTTAAAATCGGTAACAACGGCGAGATAAGCACGCATGCGTTCCCGGTTGTCTTCCCGGGCGTTCTCTCGCGCGACATTGATCAACCCTTTGACGATAGGGCCGTCGACTGATTTGTGCCGGGCGCTGTAGTGATCCAGGACAGTGCCGTCCGCATCGACCACGTAGAGCTCGCCATCGATCGTCGCGACGGCCGCCGGCTGCCGCTCTTCCAGGGTGATGACGAGCCGATCCGGAAACACCCGCCTGACTGTGGCCGACTTGATCCAGGGCTCTGACTCCACGATTTCACGTACCTGGCCCGGGCTCACTTGGAGCAGATTAGCGGGCAGGCCGCGTCGTACCATCGCCTCCAAGGCTGCCTTGTCGGCGTTCTGAATTCCTCGGATGTCCAGGTGTCGGATCGCGAACCGTTGCCGGCCGTAAGGCGAGCTCTGGGCGTATTGAAGCCCGTAGCCGATCGCGAAAAGAATGAACGCCACCGTCAGGAGCCGACCCAGATACAGGATCGCGAACTTCATGAAAGTACGAAAACTACCGCCCTTCTTGTTGTTCAAGGAACTCCTCCCCTATCTTCCAGACATTACCGGCCCCCAGGGTGAGCAGCAGATCCCCGGGCGCCACTTCTGCCCGGATTCGCTCAAGAAGCGCCGTCCGGTCAGCCATATAGATGACCTCGCGGTGACGTGCGATTTCCTCGGCCAGCTTCTCGCCCGTTGCGCCTTCGATCGGCTTCTCGCCGGCAGGATAGATGTCCATCAGGTAAAGCCGATGGGCGTTCTCAAAACAAGTCCCCAGCTCACTCATCAGATCCCGGGTTCGAGTGTAGCGGTGGGGCTGAAAGACCACCACGATCCGGCGTCCTGTCAGCCGGCAAGCCTCCAGGGTGGCGCGGATCTCTGTCGGATGGTGACCGTAGTCATCGATGACCCAGACCTGGCCCTTCTCGCCTTTCCATTCCATGCGCCGTTCCGCTCCGCGGAAGGTCTTGAGGGCCTGTTGGATAGTGGGAAACGGGATCTTCAGCTGAAGTCCAAGCGCCACGGCGGCGGCCGAATTGGAGATATTGTGCCAGCCTGGCACACTCAACTCAACGCGTCCGAGCAGCTCTCCTTTGAAATAGCAGGAGTAACTCGACTGGAATCCGGCATACTCGGGCTCGCGAATCTGCGCCTGGGCGTCGGGGTGGAACCCGTATGTCACGATCGCCGGCTTGACCTGGCCCAGCACGCTTCTCAGGTTCGGATCATCCAGGCAGACCACGACGCAGCCGTAAAACGGCACACTGTTCATATGTTCCACGAAAGCGTTCTGGATATCGGCCAGGTCGCGGTAGGTATCCATGTGGTCGCGATCGACATTTGTCACTACCGCGTACACGGGCCGGTATTTGAGGAAGCTGCGATCGCTTTCGTCGGCTTCCGCGACCAGATACTCGCCCTTGCCCGCGCGTGCATTGCTCCCGATCGCCTTCAAGCGGGCGCCGATCACCATGGTGGGGTCCAGTCCGGCCACCTGCAGCAATAGGGACACCATCGACGTGGTCGTCGTCTTGCCGTGAGTTCCCGCAATAGTGACCGTCACCTTCCGGCGCATCAGTTCAAACAGCAGATCGGATCGGTGAACAATCGGAATCGAAGCCAGGCGCGCGGCCATAATCTCCGGATTGTCGGGAGAGACTGCGGTCGAGTAGACGACCGCCTGCGCGTTCTGGACGTTGGTGGACCGGTGGCCGATGCTGATCCGGGCGCCCAGGTTCCGCAGCATCTCCAGAATCGGTCCGTCTTGAAGATCGGACCCGGAAACTTCATAACCGTCTTCGATCAGAATCTCGGCAATGCCGCTCATCCCTATCCCGCCGATGCCGATAAAATGCAGGCGGCGCACATCCCCGAGATGGATCATTCTTTCGCGTTCCACAACGAGCCTCTGATCACAAGTGACAGGCGGCAGCCTGTCTCGATTCTCTTCGGCGCCTCGTCCTCGCTCTGCCGCCGTACTCCAAGCAACCGCTCATCTCGCTACCTCCGACATCAACTGCAGAATCTGCTCGACACTGTCGGGCCGCGCTAATTGCTTACTGGCGGCTGACATGCGCCGCAGTTCCTGACGGTCCATTTCCAGCTTCAGGATCGTCTCCGCCAGTTCCTTCCCCGTTGTCTTCTCCTGCTCCAGCACCACGGCCGCGTGGCGCCTCTCCAGGGCTCGCGCATTCCGCCGCTGATGGTCGTCGGCTGCCTTGGGGAAGGGGATTATTATCGACGCCTTAGCGGCGGCCGTCAGCTCTGCTACCGTCGAGGCCCCGGCACGCGCAATGATCAGATCGGTCCTGGCAAACATCTGGGGCATTTCGTAGATGAATTCCACCACTTCAGCCTTCCGTCCCGCGTCGTCGTAAGCCGATTTGACTCGTTCGTAGTCGGCTTTTCCGGTCTGATGCACGATTTCCACCCGGTTCTCAGGCAGCCATTTGATGGCCTCGCACATGAGCGTGTTGATTGGCCGGCTCCCCTGGCTTCCGCCGAAGACCAGGACTCGCAGAGACCCGTTGTCGGCAATCCTGGTGTTGGCAGAGAAGAACTCGCGTCTGATCGGAATGCCCGTCATCCTCGCCTTGGCGCCGAACTGAGCGGCGGCCTCCTCAAACGCGATGGCGGCGGCGTCCACCCATCGGGCCAGCAGCCGATTGGCCAGGCCCGGATAGGCGTTTGGCTCAATCACAACACTGGGAAACCCGGCGAGTTTGCCGCCGAGGACGACCGGCCCGGAGGAGTAGCCGCCGACACCGACAATGACCGAAGGTGCAAAACGGCGTACAATCCGCGCTCCGTGAAGCACCGTAAAGGGAAGCCTGAACAACGTGGCGAGGGCCCTGGTCACGCCCACCCGATTGAGGCCTCCGATGCGCACGGTCTCGAGCCGGAAGCCGAGCGGTTCAACCAGCCGTGCTTCCAGTCCCTGGCGCGTCCCCACAAACAGCACTTCGCCGTCCGGATCAAGCCTCTTCAGCTCCTGGGCCAGGGCCACGGCCATGAATACATGTCCGCCGGTTCCGCCACCGGCGAACAGGACCCGTCGAAGCCGGTTTGTGGTCGTCGAGCTATTGTTCGGCACCGCCGGATGCCTCCTCCCCAAGCAAAGCTTTGGCGGCCGCGTCTTTGCGGCCGTGTCGCGAAATATTCAGCAGGATCCCGATGCCTGTGAGTGTGACCAGAATGGAAGTTCCGCCGACGGAGATAAAGGGCAGGGGGATCCCCTTGGTCGGCAGCAGGCTGACCACCACGCTCATGTTCAGCAAGGCCTGCAGCGTAATCATGGCCACGATCCCGAGCCCCAGATAAACGCCGAACAGTGAATCGGCCCTCAGTGCGATCTTGACCCCCTTCAGGAAGAGCAGCACGAACAGAAGCAGTGTCAGCAGGGTCCCTATCAACCCTAGTTCCTCGCCGATCACCGCGAAAATGAAGTCGTTGTGGGGCTCAGGAAGAAAGAACTGCTTTTGCGTGCCCTGGGCGTAACCCACTCCCGACCAGCCTCCCGAGCCGAGGGCAATCAGGCTCTGGCGGATATGGTAACCGACCCCAAACGGGTCCTTCTCCGGGTCGAGAAAGGCCAGCATTCGATCCTTGCGATACGGGACTCGCCAGACGAGAGCGTAAAAGCCGGGAATCGCCAACAGAGCTGCGATTGCGCTATACCGGTACCGAAGCCCGCCCAGGTAAATCAGGAAGCCGGCCGTCAAGACGATGCAGATCGGTGTGCCCAGGTCGGGCTCGACGACGATCAGTCCCACATTGACACCCAGGATCGCCAGGTACGGGACGAGACCTTTCCAGAAAGAGTGGAATCTCTGACCGGCCCGGATCAGGTAATAAGCCGTGAATATCACAATAACCAGCTTGGCCAGCTCCGAGGGCTGGAACCGAACGCCGAACAGAACCACCCAGCGCCGAGCGCCGTGGTACGGCGGAAAGGCGAAAACGGAGGCGAGAAGCAGGACACTCAGAATGAGGCCGGAGTAGACGAATGTGGGCCGGCTGTACAAGTGGTAATCGACCCGGGCAGCCGCTAGCATCAAGACAAAACCGAGCGTGACAAACAACAGCTGCCTGCCGAAGACCATGGAGAAGGAGTCATGGAGCCGCTGAGACACGATCCCCGAGGCGCTGAAGACCATCACCAGGCCAAAGCACAGCGTCACGAAAACGGCGACAACCAGGGTGCGGTCGTAAGGAAGTTTGCGGCTCATTCAATCTCGCTTTTGCCCGGCGAACCAAGCACGAGACGTTATCCGCGAACCAACCCGAACGAACACGAACAAATGCTGGGACAAATGCATTTGTTCGTGTTGGTCCGTGATGGTTCGTGGATCAGTTCTGTCTCACTTGCTGTCACCATTCACTCCTCGCGCAGCGCGTTCACGATTTCTTTGAACACGCGCCCTCTGTGTTCGTAGTTATCAAACATGTCGAAGCTCGCACAGGCCGGCTCTAGCAGCACCGCGTCGCCCACGGCCGCGCGCGAATGGGCCAGATCGATCGCCTCCTTCAGGTCGCGTGCCCGCACTGTCTCCAGGTCCTGGCCCAGGGCAGCGAAAATCTTTTCCGTGGCGGCGCCAATCAGAATCAGCAGTTTCGCCTTCTTCTTGAGCAGGGGGCGCAGCGGGGTGAAATCTCCACCTTTGTCCTTTCCGCCCATGATCACGATCAAGGGCTGCTCGAGCGCCTGAATGCCCTGAATCGCCGAATCGACGTTGGTTCCCTTGGAGTCGTTGTAGTAATCGACGCCACGCACCCTGCGGGTGAACTCCAGTCGATGCTCGACTCCCGCGAACGACCGGAAGGTCTCGGCCATGCAGCTCAGTTCTATTCCTGCCAGGAAACCAGCGGCGGTGGCAGCCAGCACGTTTTCCAGGTTGTGGCTCCCCTTGAGCCTGATGTCCCTCACTCGCATCAGGCAATGGTGCTCGTCCTTCCAGCGGATGTAGATGTTGCCATTGTCAACGTAGACGCCTTCGCTCAGCATCTGGCGCCGGCTGAACAGCATGACTTGGGCCTTTCGGCCTTCCGCCATGCTTAAGGACAGGCTGTTGTCGACATTGAGCACCGCGTAGTCCCGGCGCGTCTGGTTCATGAAAATGCGTTCCTTGGCCAGGGCGTAATCCTCGAAGGAGATGTAGCGGTCCAGGTGATCCGGCGTCACGTTCAGCAGCAGGGCGATGTTGCACTTGAAGCGGTGAATGTTCTCCAGCTGGAAAGATGAAAGCTCGACAATGTAGAACCGGTCGGAAGCGCCGGATGGCTCCCCCATCGACGCGTACTGGATCAACGGGATCCCGATGTTCCCAGCGACGACCGCATCTCGCCCGGCGGTCTTGAAGATCTCTCCGATGAGCGCCGTGGTCGTCGTCTTCCCGTTCGACCCGGTGATCCCGATGACCCTGCCGTCGAGAAAGGGATACGCCAGCTCCACCTCGCTCAGAATCGGAATCCCGCGAGCCACGGCATGCTTCAACTCTGAAAGACCCGTGGGGACTCCCGGGCTGATGACAATGAAGTCGGGCTCGAGGAAGTCCTTCTGCGTGTGTCCTCCCAGCGCCAGCCTCACTTTGCCCTCCAGCTGCCCTATCTCCTTCTCCAGCTCCCGACATGACTTGAGATCGGTGATGGTGACGTGGGCCCCTCTTTTCAGGAGGAAATTGGCGGCGGCTACCCCGCTTTTCGCGAGTCCGACGACCAGTACTTTTTGATTCTTGATCTTCATTTCTCTTGCCTTCTCTGATCCGGGCTCTCCGTGTTATCCTTCGGCCCCTACCTAAGCTTCAAAGTCGTCAGACTAAATAACGCGAAAATCAGAGCCAATATCCAGAAACGTATGACTACCTTCGGCTCCTTCCATCCCAGCAACTCGAAATGGTGGTGAATCGGCGCCATGCGAAAGATCCGTTTATGGAAAAGCTTATACGAGCCGACCTGGAGAATCACCGAGAGACCTTCAATGATGAAAATGCCTCCGATCGAGATCAGCAGCAGCTCGTGCTTGATCAGCAGAGCCACGGTGCCGATTGCGCCGCCAAGAGACATCGATCCCACGTCTCCCATGAAAACCTGGGCCGGGTAGCTGTTGTACCAAAGGAAGCCGAGTGTGGCGCCCACCATGGCGCCGCAGAAGATCGTCAGCTCAGCCGCGTAAACATTCTTGATGATGTCCAGGTAGTCGGCGAAAGTGGCATGCCCGGTGACGTAAGTCAGGATCGTAAGAGCCGAGGCCGCGACCAGGGTCAGGCCCGCTGCCAGCCCGTCAAGCCCGTCCGACAAATTGACGGTATTGCTGCTGCCGACGAGGACAAGCAGCGCAAAGATGATCAGCGGCAGGTATGTCGAGTACCCGAACACCACCAGATCCAGGCTGGGCGTAAACCGCTTGAAAAACGGAACGCTCAGATGCACGTTATAGAGGCCGTAACGGTTGAGGATGATCAGGATGACGATGATGAGAAGAGAGATAGCCACCTGGAGTAGGATCTTCTGCTTGCCGGTGAGCCCAAGCGACTGCTTGCGGATCGTCTTTTTATAGTCATCAACAAAGCCGACCGCTCCGAAAAACGTCATCGATCCGAGCGCAATCCAGACATAGAAGTTGGTCAAATCTCCCCACAGGAGTGTCGGAACCAACACACTGATGATGATGAGCAGCCCGCCCATGGTGGGCGTGCCCGCCTTCGCGTGGTGAGTCGTCGGCCCTTCCTCCCGGATAAACTGGCCGATCTGAAACTGCTTCAGCCGGGCGATCAGCCAGGGACCGAGGAGCAGGCTGATCAGGAGCGCCGTCAGGGAGGCATAGGCGGTCCGGAACGTGATGTACCGGATCACATTAAGGACCGAGAACTGATCATGTAAGGCGTAAAGCAGATGATAGAGCAATTTATGACCTCAGGTTCCGAGTCTCAGAGGTCTCCGAGGTTGGCTGCCAACGTGAGAACCTTTGAACCCTCCGGATTTTTCTAGCCTTGCTTGATCCTCTTGACGACCTGATCCATGCCGATGCCTCTAGACCCCTTTACCAGCAGGAAGTCGCCGTCTTTCAGTTCCTGAGCCAGGTATTCAGCCGCCTGGCCGGAATCCTGAAATCGGCGCATTCTCTCAGGGGCCATGCCCCCCGACTGTGCGCCCCGGCACACCTCACCACCATGTGGCCCCACGGCCACAAGCAGGTCCAAGCCGATGGCACCCGCCCTCTCCCCGACTTCGCGATGCAACTCCGGGGCCTTTTCGCCCAGCTCGAGCATATCGCCGAGGGCGACGATTTTGCGACTGAATCCGGTCAACCGCCCAACGGTATCGAGCACGCTCGCGACCGCGTATGGATTGGCATTGTAGGAATCATCCCAGATGGTGCAGCCGGCGAACGGTCCCTCCGCTAACTTCAATACCTGGCCCCTCATTGCCAGCGGTCGCAGAGCCAGGATCGCCTCCGAGATTCTCCGTTCCGTGAGCCCGGAGCTCAAAGCCACGCCGATGGCAGCAGCCAGGTTGTAAAGAAAGTGTTTTCCGACAAACGGGACTTGAGCTGAAAAGCCTCCGCCTGGAGTTTGTACTTCGAAATCCATTGCCTCCAGTCCACGATAACGATAGTTGATTACCCTGACGTCGGACTCATTCTCCAGCCCGAACGACACTTTCCGTGCCCGGTGTGAGCCTGCCAACGCCGCCAGCCTGGCATCGTCGGCGTTGTAAACGATCAAACCGTCCGGCGGGATGTGGTCCAGAATCTCGCCTTTGGCCCTTGCAATCTCGTCCAGGCCAGCGAAGAACTCGAGATGGACGGGGGCGACGTTCGTCAGCACGGCGGTTTGCGGCTGAGCCAGCCGCGCCAAAGCCCGGATTTCACCCGGGTGGTTCATTCCCATCTCGATCACGGCGGCCTGATGGGTGTCCTCGAGACTGAGCAGCGACAGGGGAACCCCGATGTCGTTGTTCAGGTTCCCCTTGGATTCCAGAACCCGATAACTCCGGCTGAGAAGCGCCGCAGTAAAGCTGCGCGTCGTGGTTTTGCCGGCGCTTCCGGTCACGCCGACCACCAGCCCGGCCCATTTCATGCGGACGTGGTGGGCCAGGCTCTGCAGCGAGGCGAGCGTGTCGTCTACCTGCAGGAAATAAACGCCATCCCGGTTGAGCACCGCCTCCGGGACAGGCTCAGAATGAACGATAACCGAGGCCCCCTTATTCACGGCCTCGGGAATGAAGTCGTTCGCATTGAACCTTGGGCCTTTCAGGCACACGAAGCACTGACCCGGCTGTAGCGTCCGGGTATCGGTCGAAACGGCTGGGAAAGCTGCAGAAGCTGACGAGCGGCGGCCCACGGCTGACGACAGCCCGACGGCGCCCATCGCCTGAGCTGCTTCCTCAAGACTTAACGTAATCACACTAACTCCTTGACCACTTCCCGGTCGTCAAAGTGGCTTCTGTGTCCCTTGACAATCTGGTGGGTCTCGTTGCTTTTGCCCGCAATCAGGCGCTCCCGGCCCTATCGTCTTTGATTCGCGAGCGCATGGGGCGCCGACATGACGGCGCTCGGCGCGGCGGCGCCGGCCGGCGAACCATTCCCGGATGGGCGAGTTCCGGGCGTCAGGCCGGCAGTGCCGGCACTCGCGGTCCTGATCGCTTCTATCGTAGAAAAGTAAACCTCGCACACCGCTTGCCGGGCTACTCGACTTCCGGCTGGCGGCCGCTGGGCGACCGCTGTTCCGGCCCCGGAGATTTTCATCCGCAGGCCGAGTCGGGCCCCCTCGCGGGCCACATCCCGCAGGTTCCAACCAGTAAAGTCCGGAAGCTGGACGGAGTCTGTATTTACCGTCACCAGGTTGCCGGCACGTGCGGTCGGCTCGCTGGTTCCAATGAGGCTGAGCACGGTCTCTTCCAGGTTCTCCGGCCCCTCGCTCTCCTCTGCCCAGGCCGATTCGTCGAGAACGCCGGCTCCCGGCCGGGCCGCCGGGCGTCCGGTCTTGCGCGCCAGGGTGAGACTGCGTGCACGCTCCAAGCCGGGCCGGGTCGGACGCGCCGCTTTCGGCTGGTCTTCGGGCGTCAGCGGATGGTCCTGCGGAACATTTAAATATACCAGCGCTCGTTCCATGATCCGGCTGAACGCGGGCGCGGCGACGGTTCCGCCGTAGTACTGACCTTGAGGCTCATTAATGACCACGATGGCGGCCAGCCGCGGCTCAAGAAGGGGTGCGAAACCCACGTAGGACGCTACGAACTTTTCGTGAGAGTACCGACCGTTGATGAACTTCTGCGCGGTTCCCGTCTTTCCTGCCGACGTGTAGCCGTTCAAGCTGGCGCTGCGCCCGGTCCCCTCATTGACCACCATGGCGAGCGCGTCCTTCATCTTGGCTACCGTGTCTTCGTTCAGTATACGCACCCGCTTTGGTTCAGGCCGAAACTCCACGTCGCCGCTGGCCTTGAGGATCTGCCGCACCAGCCGGGGTTCAACCAGGTAGCCGCCATTGCCGATGACAGACATGGCCCGCAGCATCTGAATGGGAGTGACGCCGATTTCCTGCCCGATCGATATCGCTCCAATCGAGATCTTGGACCACTCTGAGGGAGGGCGAAGAAGCCCGTTCTGCTCGCCCGGCAGTTCAATCCCGGTCTTAGCGCCGAAGCCAAAGCGCTGAATGTAACTGTAGAAGCGGTCTTCGCCCAGCCGCAGGCCGAACTTGATCGTTCCTACGTTGCTTGATTTGGCCAGGACCTGCCTGAAGGTCAGCGTTCCGTAGCTGTGATGGGCCTCGCGGTAGACTTTGCCGGCCAGGCGCAGAGTCCCGACACGGCAGTCGATCTCCTCATCCGGGTCGGCCAGCCCCTCGTTTAACACGGCTGCCAGAGTGATGATTTTGAAAGTCGAGCCGGGCTCGTATATTTCAAGAATCGCGCGGTTGCGGCGCGCTTCCTCCTCGGAGTGACGATAGTCGTTGGGGTCGAATAGCGGGTAGGAAGCGATCGCGAGAATTTCACCGTTGTTCGGGTCCATCACGATCGCGGATCCATTGAGGGCCCGGCATTTTTCGACCGTCTCTTTCAGTACCTGCTCAGCGGCGAACTGTATCGACCGGTCGAGATTCAGAACAATCGTGTGGCCATCGGACAGGCGAACCTCAGCCAGCCGCTCGAAAGTCTCGCGGCGGGCGTTCACCCGGAGCGGGACTCGTGTCTTGGCGCCCTTCAGAGAGTCATTGTACAGATACTCGAGCCCGCTCAGGCCCTCGTCCTCAATTCCCACGAAACCCAGGAGATGGCAGGCGAGGGTGCCTCCCGGATAGACCCGCTTGCTTTCTTTCTGAAACCCCAGGCCCTCGATGTTCAGCTGCCGCACCGCCTGGATCTGCACGGGACTCAGCTTCCTTCCCAGGTAAACAAACTCACGGTTCGAGAGCAGCTTCTTGTGGACCTCGCCGACCTTCATCCCCAGGATCGGGGCGAGAGATTGGGCGGCTTCGAGGACTTTCTTGATCCGGGCAGGCTGGGCATAGAGAGAGTCGGCCCTGACGCTGATCGCCAGGTCTTCCAGGCGGCGGTCGCGGATCTCGCCTCGTCTCGAGCTAACCTCGACGAAGCCTGACTGTTGCTCCAGGGCGAGCGCCCGGTACTTCTGTACCTGAAAGACCTGAAGGTAAACCAGACGAGCGCCAATTCCAAGGGCCCACGCGAGCACAAGCGTATAGACCAGGACCAGGCGGTGGACCCTTATCGAGGTGCTGATTGTCGGGGAACTCGGGAGCGTGTTCATTCATGTATCGGCTTCCGTGCATAGACAGCTTCCGCCACCACGGCTTCAGTTGGGACCTGAATGTGCCGGGCTTGGAGGATCTTCACCTGGCCCTCATCAGGCGTGACCAGCCCCAGCTTTCGCGCCTGCTGGTCAATACGCTCGGGCGCCATCAGCCCTGCTTGCTCGGCCCGCAACGCGGCGTTCGATTCCCGCAGGCGGGCATTGTCGCTTTGCAGCTTTTCGATCTGGTAGTTCACAGTGATGATCTGGTTGTGAAACCAGGCATACGACAGGACCAGACCTAACAGAAGGCAACCCAGGCAGCACCACCAGGTGATTTCCGTCAGAGGAGACCGTTGTTCACTGCACGTCGGCCGGTTTCGAAGCTGCTGGCACTGATAATCAACCATACTGCACTCCTTCATCCGTCTTCTTCTCAACCGCTCGCAGCCTGGCGCTGCGCGAACGGGGATTGGCCGCGACTTCCTGCGCTGTAGGGACGACCGGCTTTTTGGTCAGGATGCGGACCACCTCCTGACGCGGGCAAATACAGGCATCGCCCGGCCGGAAACAGATGCATCGTCCCGCCTGCTTCTGGAACAGTTGCTTGACGGCCCGGTCTTCCAGGCTGTGGAAGGAAACCACGACCAGCCTTCCGCCCGGACTCAAGCGCTGGATCACCGCTTCCAGAAACTCCTCCAAACCCGAGAGCTCCTGGTTGACCTCGATCCGGAGAGCCTGGAAAACCTGGGTCGCGGGATGGATTCGAGAGCCTGGTCTCCGTCCCTTGACCCTTTCCACCAGGTCCGCCAGTTCCCTGGTGGTCTGCAGCCGCTTGACGCGTCTCTCTGCCACAATGGCTGCTGCTATCTTCCGCGCCGCCGGTTCCTCGCCGTAACGGCGGAAAATGTCGGTCAGCTGGTCCTCGGTCAGTTGATGGATCAGCTGGGAAGCCGTGATCTCCTGCTCAGGATCCATGCGCATGTCGAGCGGGCCGGTCTCACGAAAGCTGAAGCCGCGGTCAGCTGAGGTCAGCTGCATCGAGGAGACGCCGAGATCGACAAGGCAGCCGTCGATCGCCGTCCGCGACAGCCGGCTCAAAATCAGCGGCAGGTCCTTGAAGTTGGAGTGGTACAGGCCGAAGTTGTGGAACCGGCTGAGCCTCTCCCGGGCCAGGTCCAATGCCGCCTGGTCACGGTCTATTCCGATCAGGTGCCCCTGGCCGGCCAGCCGCTCCAGGATCGCTTCGGCGTGGCCCCCGAGACCGACCGTGCAGTCCACGTAGAGGCCCCCCGGCCGGACATCCAGCAACTCCAGAGCTTCATGCAGCAGGACCGGCGTATGTTCTACCGACATACTCAACATTTCAACAGATCCTAGATGCCGAGCTGTTCCAATTCCTCGTCCGTGAACGGATCGTTGGCCATGGTCGCCTGGACCTTCTCGTCATTCCAGACGGCCAGGTGTGTCAGATTGCCGATTACCGCCACATCCGTTCCGTCCACTCCAGCGGCCTTGCGCAAATGGGGGTGCAGCAGCACGCGGCCCTGCTTGTCCAGGAACGCTTCCTGACCCCAGTAGCCGGTGTACTGCAGGAATTTGCGCTTGGCCTTGCCGGCCGGCCTTTCTCTCAGCTTGGCCTCGATTGCTTCCCATTCCTTCAGGGGGTAAATAACAATGTGATCGCCGTTGAAAGAGGTGATGAAAAGGGCATCGGAGCCATAGACCTCGTCGAATATGGCTTTGTACAGGGAGGGGATCTTGAGGCGGCCCTGGGCGTCGATTTTTGCGGGAATATTGCCCCGGAATCTCACATTCCCCCTTTGTGGTTCTGGCCAACTTCTCCAGATTACTCCAAATACGTCCTATTTACTCCATAGTGTAGTGGCAATTTTCATGGGCTGTCAAGAGCAAAGGGAAAAACAAGGATGAAGGATGAAGGATGAAGGATGAAGAGAAGAATGAAGGATGAAGAATGAAGGATGAGGAAGAAGGATGAAGGAAAGATGAAGGATCAAGGATGAAAGGAAGGAAAAAGGAGGACAGTCAGGATGGATTGCTCCATGTATTCCTCCTTCATCCTTCAACCTTTCTTCAGGCGGGCGGCGTCGTGATGAAGGATGCATGAAGGATTCTTCACCCCTTCCGCCTTTCATCCTTCATCCTTACTTTATACCCTGAAGTACTCTTCCAGCTGGGTGAAGATCTGGTGATCGGCGCCGTGGCGGCAGATGTCGAGGACATCCTCCAGCTTGTCGAGCTGCTTGATCATGTTGTCCAGCCGCTCATCTTCATTGACAAGCAGCCAGATCCGGCTGCGCCAACCGTCGCCGATCGGCATGCAGAGGATCCCTTCGACGTTGTAGGCCCGGCGAGAGAACAGGCCGCACACGTGCGACATGACACCCGGGTGGTTATTGACTGTGAGCTCCAGAACTGAGCGTTCCTTTACATGATTAGTCGTTATCGACATGATTTTCACCTCCGATCATATCGCGGTTGGCGGCCCCGGGAGGAACCATTGGAAAGACCTTGTCCTCGGCCGGTATCGGGACATTGATCAGGCAGGGACCACGCCGCCCGAGCGCGTTCCTAAGGACTTTCTTGGGGTCTGGAGTGTCGCCCAGGTCGACCGCTTCAATTCCAAACCCGCGGGCGATGGCGGCAAAATCGGGCTCGGCGTGGAAGCGGGAGGCTGAGAACCGGGAGCCGTAGAAGAGCTCCTGCTGCTGCCGGACCAGACCCAGATGAGCGTTGTTCATCACGATCACTTTGATATTGGCTCGCTCTTCGGCGGCGGTCCCCAGTTCCTGGATGTTCATGAGCAGGCTGCCGTCCCCGCTGAAGCAGATAATCTGGCGGTTCGGGCAGGCGAGGGCGGCGCCGATTGCCGCCGGCATTCCGAAACCCATGGTGCCCAGGCCGCCCGAAGTCAGCAGTTGGCGCGGGTAAGAGAAGGGGAAGGACTGGGCGACCCACATCTGATGCTGTCCGACGTCAGTGGTGATGATCGCATCCGACTCTGCCACGGCAGCGACCTGTAGCACCAGCCCATAGGGGGAAAGCGGGTCGTCGGCGCCGGGCATCACCAGCGGATAGGCTGCTTTCAGTTCGCAGATCCGGTTGAGCCACGCCGACCGGTCAACAGCCTCAATGCGTTCTTCGACGGCGGCCATGACCTTGGCCACATCGCCTTCGACGCCCACAAACGGCATCCTGATCTTGCCGAGCTCGCTCGGGTCGATGTCGATGTGGATTATCCGGGCGTGAGAGCAGAATTGAGCCACTTTTCCGGTCGCGCGGTCATCGAAACGAACGCCGGCGGCGATGAGCAGGTCGCATTCATCAAGGGCCATGTTGGTGTAGCGGGCAGCGTGCATACCGAGCATGCCGAGAAACAGGGGATGGTTGCTTGGGACTGCGCCGAGCCCCATGAGGGTCGAGGTGGTCGGGATGCTGGCTTTTTCAGCGATCCGCCGAATCGTCTGGGCCGCCCCCGCATTGATAATCCCGCCGCCGATGTAAAACATCGGGCGCCTGGCCTCGTTGATGATCTGGACTATCTGGTCGACGGCCGAAGGATCGGGCTCCGGAGATTCAGTCGGCCCGCCGGGCTCCGGCCACTTTTTCACCTCGATCTTGCGCAGCTGGACATCTTTCGGAATATCGATCACCACGGGACCCGGCCGGCCTGAGGCGGCGACGCGAAAGGCGTCCGGGATCACTCGGAGCAGTTCCTCCACCGAGCGGGTCAGGTAGTTGTGCTTGGTGATGGGAAGCGTAAGCCCGTAAGTGTCGATTTCCTGAAAGGCGTCCGTTCCGATCATCGGCAACGGCACCTGCCCGGTAATCGCGACGATTGGCACCGAGTCGAGCCGGGCATCGGCAATGGCCGTGAGGAGATTGGTAGCGCCCGGTCCTGAGGTGGCGAAGCATACAGCGGTACGTCCTGAGGCGCGAGCCATGCCCTGAGCAATGAAGCCCGCGCCCTGCTCATGCCGGGCCAGGATGTGCCTGATCGAGCTCAGTTTCAAGGCGTCATATAGGGGCAGATTCGCGCCGCCGGGGATCCCACTGATCTGGGTGATCCCTTGACGTTCCAAAAGCTTGACGATGATTTCCGCACCGCTGAATTGCATCAGAATGTCCTCCTTCGCTTTGTTGCTGCTCACGATTTGCAAAAAAAAACCCCCGTCCGGCTCGCGCCGGCGGGGGTTGTCAAATCCGATCCCGGTTTGACCCTCTACGGCGCGAGGTTGTGACGCAGCAGTACCAGAAGTCCTACTACGACCACGATGTTCGCGCTAATGACGAGGATCAGACGATCGACCATAACCAGAATTCCGCGGGACGTAATCAGTGTGCAACAGAGAATCCGCCGAATCAAGGCCTTTTTTGTCGCCTTTGGTCGCCCCTCAGTCTCCGCGCGGCGAGGCTTCGAAGGCGCAGCGTTTCAAAACAGAGCCGCGCCCTGCGGAGACTGATCGATTACTCGCCTTGGTCGCCCCGGGGTGACCCGCTGTTCGCTGAGCGCTCCAACTAGGCCTGGCCCCCGGGGCACGCCCTTGCCCGTCCTAAGGCGGATTACCGCGGGCAAAGCGGGTAGGCTTCGAGAAGCGCCAAGGCCTCTTCAATGGCGCGGTCGGCCGCCACCTCGCGGTTCACTTTGTCGTTCCTGGAGAAAAGCTCGACCAGTCCCTGGCTGAGCTTTTTTCCCACGGTTATTCGAACCGGGATTCCGATCAGCTCGGCGTCCTTGAATTTCACGCCGGGCCTTTCCTCACGGTCGTCGAGCAGGCAGTCGATGCCGCGCCGGGTCAGCTCTTCATGGTACTTCAAGGCGGTAGCGTACTGGTTGGGATCGTCCCGCCGCAGTACGGTAATAATCACTTCAAAGGGAGCGATCGGGCGCGGCCAGATGATGCCGCTTTCGTCGTTATAGAGTTCGACCGCCCCGACCATGATCCGCTCCAGCCCGATGCCGTAGCTCCCCATGATGATCGGCGTTTCGACTCCGTCCTGGTTCAAAACGGTTGCTCCCATTGACCTGCTGTATTTGTAGCCGAGCTTGAAGATGTGTCCAACCTCGAGTGTTTTTGTGAGCTGGAGAGGTTGTCCGCATCTGGTGCACAGCTCGCCCGGCTCTACCTGTCTCAGGTCGTAAAACTGCGCCTGGAAGTCCTTCTCGGGGGTGACGTGAAGCAGGTGGTAATCGTCCTCATTTGCTCCGCAGACCATGTTTTTCCGGCCCTTGAGGGCGTGGTCGGCCAGAATCTTGAGCGACTTCACCCCGACCGGGCCCAGGCTGCCCGGGTCTGCTCCAAAGGCGTCGCGAATCTCCTCGGGAGTCGCAGGTCGGAAGGCACCGGAACCGACCGCGGCGCCGAGTTTTGCCTCGTTAAGCTGATGATCTCCGCGCAGCAGCAACAGGTACGGCTGGCTTTCGACGAGATAGACCAGCGATTTGATCTGCTTCGACTTCGGAATTTTCAGGAAGTCGCTGATCTCCTGAATGGTCTTCTGTCCCGGTGTGTGGACCTTCTGGGGCATAAGGTCGCCCGGCTCGTCCTCGACCCGCGCCAGTTGTGAGACGGCGCGCTCCAGGTTGGCGGAATAGCCGCACTGGCAGAAAACGACGGTGTCTTCACCGGCCTCGCTGGCCACCATGAATTCCTGGGACTCGCTCCCGCCCATGGCGCCGGAGTGAGCTTCCACGGCCAGAAAGCGCAACCCGCAGCGTTCGAATATCCTCCGGTAGGCACGGTCGTGCAGGTCATAGGCGACGTCCAGGCCGGATGGTTCGAGGTCGAAGCTGTAGGAGTCTTTCATGATGAACTGCCGGACCCTCAGCAACCCGGACTTGGGCCGCGGCTCGTCGCGGAATTTGACCTGGATCTGATACCAGATCTGCGGCAGGTCCCGATACGACCGGAGTTCGTCGCGGGCGATCGTGGTAAAGACCTCTTCGTGCGTCATGCCGAGACACAGATCGCGACCGGTCCGGTCCTTCAGCCGGAACATATTGTCGCCCATCTCGACCCAGCGGTTGGACTCTTTCCAGACCTCGGCCGGATGGATGGCCGGCAGGTAGAATTCCTGGGCGCCGATCCGGTTCATTTCTTCTCGCACGATATTCTCGATCTTGAGAAGGGTCCTCCAGGCCAGAGGCAGGTAAGAGTAGATCCCGGCGCCCAGCTGACGGACAAAACCGGCTCGAAGAAGAAGCTTGTGTGAGGCGACTTCCGCTTCCGCAGGAACCTCGCGCAGTGTAGGGATGAAGAGTCTCGACCAGAGCATAAGGAGCCTACTTTTATCTGTTTGACCCATTCAAGTCAAGTAAGCTAAGCTACCTCCTAACCCGTCGATGTTTTATTGCGGAGGGCATGCCTCCGAAGCTCAGGGAGCCGCGCTCGGGACGGGACTACGCTGGGCGCTTGCAGAGGAGGTTCACAGTCCCTGCAAGGCCGCGCACGCAGCCGAAGGGCATCGAAAACGGTCAACTGGAATCAAGTGTATGCGTGTGTCAATCGGGTCGGATCACGCCGGTTATGAGCTGAAAGGCAGACTGAAGGACTTACTGATCAAGCTAGGACAGGAGGTCCGGGATGAGGGCGCCTTTGGTCCTGAATCCGTCGACTACCCGGATACGGCGAGCCGCGTCGCCCGGCGGCTTCAGAACGGGGAAGCGGACCGGGGAATCCTGGTCTGCGGGACAGGGATCGGCATGTCGATCGCGGCAAACAAGTTCCGGGGTATCAGGGCGGCCGTCTGCCACAATCTGGAAACGGCCATCTTGAGTCGGGAACACAATGACGCCAACGTGCTCGCCTTGTCCGGTCGAGGCACGGACCCAGGCCTGGCTTCCCAGATCGTCGAGGTGTGGTTGAAAACAGAGTTTCTCGGCGATCGCCACAGGCGCCGGGTCGATAAGATCAAGCAGATCGAGACGGATAATTTCAGGTAACTGCAGGGGACGTCCCGCGGGGGGGCGCGGAGATTCGCCGAATTCCGCGGGTCATTCGCGGGATGGAGAATGGAGATGAACGATTTGTTGCGACAGGTGGACCCGGAGGTAGCTGACGCCATTTACCAGGAGACAAGGCGCCAGTCCGAGACTCTGGAGTTGATCGCTTCCGAGAACTTTGTGAGCGAGGCGGTGCTGGAGGCGGTCGGCTCGGTTTTCACGAACAAGTACGCAGAAGGCTATCCCGGACGCCGCTACTATGGCGGGTGCGAGCACACTGATGTCGTCGAGACGCTGGCGATTGAGCGCGCCAAAGCGCTGTTCGGGGCCGAGCATGCCAATGTCCAGCCTCACTCTGGCTCGCAGGCGAACATGGCTGCGTACATGGCTGTTCTCCAGCCCGGTGACAAAATCCTCGGCATGAACCTGGCGCACGGCGGTCATTTGACACATGGAAGCGCGCTCAATTTCTCGGGCAAGTTTTTCCAGGTGGTCCCATACGGCGTGAAGCAGGATACCGAACAGCTGGACTACGATGAGCTCGAGGGACTGGCGCTGCGCGAGAAACCGAAAATGATCATAGCCGGGGCGAGCGCGTACAGCCGGACCCTCCATTTCGACCGACTGGCTGACATCTGCCGGAAGGTCGGCTGCTATCTGACGGTCGACATGGCCCACATCGCTGGCCTGATTGCAGCCGGATTGCACCCTAATCCCGTTCCCTATGCGGACTTCGTCACCAGCACGACCCACAAGACCTTGAGGGGGCCGCGCGGAGGTTTGGTCCTGTGCAAGGAACAGCATAAGAAAGCGCTCGATAAGCTCGTCTTCCCTGGCATTCAGGGTGGACCTCTGGTTCACGTGATCGCCGGCAAGGCCGTCTGCTTCAAAGAAGCGCAGAGTCCTGGCTTCAAGCAGTATCAAGTGCAGGTAGTCCGCAACGCCGCCAGGCTGTGCGAAGCGGTCGCGCGCGAGGGATTCCGTATCGTCTCCGGCGGCACTGACACTCATTTGTGCCTGGTCGATGTCTTCTCCAAGGGAATCACTGGAAAGGTGGCGCAAGGCGCGCTGGAGAACGCTTCGATTACGGTCAACAAGAACGCCATTCCATTCGATACTAATCCTCCTGCGGTGGCCAGCGGCATCCGGATAGGGAGTCCTGCTGTCACCACGCGGGGAATGAAGGAACCGGAAATGGACCAGATCGGCAAATGGATCGGCATGGTCCTGGAAAATCCCGAGAACGCGGCCGTGCAAGCCGAGGTCAGGCAGAAGGTCCGGGCCCTGACTACCTGTTTTCCTCTGTACGCCAAACGTCTGGCGGCTTTCGAATCCAGTGTCGTGTAAACCGTCTCTTGATCAGATTTTCGGCCCCGGCGGTCTCCTCGAAAAGCGGCTGCCGAACTACGAGTTCCGGCCTTCGCAGCTGCAAATGGCGAAGGCTGTGCTGGCGGCCATTGACGGGGAAAGCCACCTCGCCGTGGAGGCCGGGACAGGGACGGGAAAGACGCTCGCTTATCTCATTCCGGCCCTTTACTCCAAACGCCGCGTCATTGTCTCGACGGCCACCCGCAACCTCCAGGAGCAGCTCTTCTTCAAGGACATTCCGTTTGTCAAGCGCAACCTGTTCCCGAAGCTGGCCGTCACCTATATGAAGGGGCGGAACAACTACATCTGCCTGAAGAAGCTCTACCATAACGCCCCGCTCCCCATTCCGGGCGGCGCCGACGATGAGATCAGGGAGCTCCGGGAATGGGCGGGCCGCACCGAGACTGGGGATCGTGTCGAGCTTGGCTGGATTAACGATGAAGACCCGGTCTGGCGACAACTGGACGCCCGGGGCGAGAGCTGTATCGGCCAGAAGTGCGAGTACTTCGAGCGGTGCTTTATCACCCGCATGCGCCAGAGGGCGCTGGAATCGGACCTGATCATCGTCAATCACGCGCTTCTGTTCGCAAACCTCGCCCTGCAGACGGATGAAATCGGAAGAATCATGCCGGAGTTCGGTGTCCTGATACTGGACGAAGCTCACGAGGTCGAAGATGTGGCCTGCTCGCACTTCGGGCAGGAAGTGAGCAGCTACCAGGTGGATGAGCTGTGCCGTGACTTCCGTCAGATCTTTCACGAGGATGCGGACACGGTCCGCTCCGTCGAGGACATCGAGGCCCGGGCCGCCGCTTTCTTCGGCGCTTTTCCGATGCAGGAAGGACATTATTCCCTGAACATCTTCAGGGGTCAGAACGGCGGCGCCGTGGATCTCAGGCTGGAAAACAGCGCCGCGTTCGAGCGGCTGAAGGCGGCCCTTCAGGTTCTTTATCACCAGGTCCAGCGCATGACAAACCGTCCGGCCGAGGCCGAGTCACTGCTCCGGCGGCTGAATCAGCTCGGCAAAGACCTGGATGAAGTGATGCTCGGAAACTCCGAGAAGCATGTCTACTGGTTCGAGAGGCGGGGTCGGGGACTGGTTCTGCACATCAGCCCGATTGATGTCGCGCCGATTCTGAAAGAAGTCGTCTTTGACACCACGGCCACTGTCATTTTGACCTCGGCAACACTCACGACGGGCGGCAGTTTTGAGTACATCCGGGGAAGGCTGGGGGTGCCGAAAGCGCGCGAGCTCGCGGTAGCCGGGGAATTCGACTTTGCCAGGCAGGCGATCCTGTATGTCCCCAGATCATTTCCCGAACCGAAGTCGACGGAGTATTTCCTGCGCGCGCTGCGCGAAATCCGGGAAATTCTCAAAATCACCGAAGGGCATGCTTTTCTGCTCTTTACTAGTTTCCTGCAGATGAATCGTTTCTATCGCAGCCTGAAGGAGCGACTGGAGTTTCCTTTGCTCAGGCAAGGCGACATGCCCAAAAGTCGCCTCCTCGAGTCCTTCCGCACCACGCCGCACGCGGTGCTGTGCGCTACGGCCAGCTTCTGGCAGGGGGTCGATGTCCAGGGGGACGCTCTGCGCGCCGTCATTATCGACAAGCTGCCTTTTCAGGTGCCTTCCGAGCCCATTGTGGCTGCGCGGCTCAATCACCTCGAGCGTGAGGGACGCAACTCTTTCATGGAGTACAGCGTGCCCGAGGCTATCATCACCTTAAGACAGGGCCTGGGCCGGCTCATACGTTCCCGACAAGACCGCGGTATTTTAGCGGTTTTTGACAGCCGGCTGCGGTCTCGAAGCTATGGAAAGCTATTCCTGGAAAGCTTGCCAAACTGTCCGGTGACCGATAATATTGTGGCCCTGAGAAACTTCTACAGGTAGATTGAATCACACTATTCGGGAAGGGTGCATATGAGATTCAAATTAACCGGAGGGCTTTTTTCCGCTTTGTTGCTGTCCCTGTGGACAGTGCCGCTTTTCGCCCAGATCGGTGTGTTTCAAGGAGTCGTAAAGGACAAAACGACAGGCCAGCCGATCAAGGACGTTGTTATCACGATTGAAGGCATTGACGTCAAGCGGAAGTACGAACTGAAGACAGACAAGAACGGTAAGTACATTCATGCGGGGATCCCGCTGCAGGGATCCTATCAGATAACGGCCAAGAAAGAGGGTTATCAGTCGGACGGCGTCCGCCCGGTGCGGGCCGGCTTCGGCGTAGATGACCAGAGGGGCATGATCAACTTCGACCTTTCCCCCGGCCAGTCCGGCAAAGTCGCCTTCGAAATGACTGAAGAGGAAAAGGCCAGGTTGCGCAAAGAAGCCGAAGAGGCCAAGAAGAAGCAGGCCGGGCTCGAGGAACTGAAGAAATTCTTCGAAGAAGGACTCCAGCTCGCGAAAGCCGGCCAGCACGAGCAGGCCGTCGAGTCCTTTAAGAAGGCGGCTGAAAAAGATCCCGACCAGCCCGCGGTTTGGGCCAACATGGGCAGTTCCTACGCCAGGCTGAAGCAGTATGAACCGGCTATCGAGGCCTACAACAAGGCAATTGCCTTGAAACCCGACGATTCGGCTCTTTATCAGAATCTCGGCAGCGTGTATTCAGAGTCGGGGAATCTGGACAAATCGAGGGAGATGTACGAGAAGGCCGCTTCTCTGGCCGCGACTCTGGACCCCAAGGGGGCTGCCACGCAGTACTACAACATCGGCGTAACGTACATCAACAATGGTAAGAACGCCGAAGCTGCGGCGGCCCTGGCGAAAGCGCTCGAGATCGACCCGAATCATGCCGAGGCGCACTACCAGCTCGGCCTGACCCAGATCGGGTTGGACAAGATGAGCGATGCCGTCACGCACCTCAAGAAGTACATCGAGCTGTCGCCCAACGGCGAAAACGCCGAAGTAGCCAGGCAGTTGATCGATCAACTGGGCAAGAAGTAATCCCGCCTGTTTTGAGAGCCCGCGGATCAGGCAGGGCAAATCCGCGGGTCCGTCCGAATCGTGCCCTCCACTGTGATAACATAACCTCTTCGTATGAAGAATCGACAGATCGTCTTCTGTCTGGTGGGTATTGCCATCGGCTTTGTACTTGGGTTTTTCACGTCTGATCTGATCCGGAAGGAACCGGTCCCGGTCGGGGCCAGTCCGGCGCCGGGGCAGGAGCAGTCAGAACAACTCCCTCAGAACCATCCGTCGATGGAGGAAATGCAGAAGCTTCAGGACATGCAACAGCAGGCCGCCTCCAATCCGACTGACAAGCAGGTGCGAGTCGCGCTCGGCAACGCCTACTACGACATGCAGCGGTTCGATGCCGCCATCAAGTGGTACGAGGAGGCCATACGGCTTGATCCGGACAATGTCAACGTCAACACCGACTTGGGGACCTCCTACCTGTACACCAACAATCCTGACAAGGCGATCGAGCTGTATAAGAAATCCCTGGCCATTGATGAAAAACATCCGCAAAGCCTGCAGAACCTCGGTTTTGCCTACTTCTCGATGGCTAATTTCGCCGATGCGGTGACCGCCTGGGAAAAGCTGCTCGCGCTGCACCCGGAGTACGCTCACCGCGCCGAGATCCAGAAGCAGATCGAAGCCGCCAAAACACACATGCAAGCAGCCGCGAAAAAGCCGACGTCGCAGCCGAAAGCAGGGGCGGCGAAATGATATTCATCTGGAGGCTTCTTCTCATCCTGCTCATTCTGACCGCTATTCGTTGGGCCCTGGCGTGGATTTTCGGGTCGGCCCCAAGGAAGATGCGGACCGGCGCGCAACGTCAGGTTCCGAAATCGTCGAAACGCATGGTCAAGGATCCGCAGTGCGGCATGTACGTTGCTCCGGAACTGGCGGTCGAGACGCGCCAAGCAGGTCGAAGCCTGTATTTCTGTTCCAAGGAATGCCAGCAGAATTACGCCAAGGCCCAGTTGAAAGGATGAAAGATGAAGGATGAGGGCGGAAGGAAGGATGAAGCCGATGCCCTTCATCGGTCATCCTTCTTCATCCTTATTCGTCCTTCAACCGACGGGGGGGCAGACCGGTGAAAATCGGCATCTTTGTCAAACTGGACCGTTTGGATTTTGCCCGGCAGCTTCGCGACATCGTGCGCTGGCTTGGCACGCGTAATTGTGAAGTTGTCGTAGACAGACGGGTCGCGACCGACTTTGAGCTCACCCCGGTCACGATCTGTCCAGCCGCAGAAATCCCCCGTACCGTCAATGTCATCGTGGTGTTTGGAGGCGACGGCACCTTGCTGTCCGTGGCCCGCCTCATCGGCAGCGCGGGCGCGCCAATCCTGGGCGTCAACCTCGGAACCCTCGGTTTCCTCACGGGTGTGACGCTTGATGAGCTGTACCCTGCTTTTGAGACGATCCTGGCCGGACGCCATCGGCTGGACCGGCGGAACATGCTCCGGGCGGAGGTCCGCCAGAACGGCGCCCACGCCCCGGCTGTCTTTCACGCCCTTAATGATGTCGTCGTCAATAAAGGCACCCTCGGGCGGATGATATCTTTCGATGTCTGGATCAACGGGGACTTCACCTCGGCATTTCGTGCCGACGGCATGATTGTCTCGACTCCGACTGGGTCGACGGCCTATTCGCTGTCGGCCGGAGGTCCGATCGTTCATCCCGGTTTGGACGCTATTACGCTCACCCCGATTTGCCCGCACACCTTGACGCACCGCCCCCTCGTCATTCCCGCGAAAGGAAAGGTGGGCATTGTCTTGCGCTCAGGAGAGGATGTGACTCTGACGATCGATGGGCAGGAAGGCGTGCCTCTCGGGGTGGGAGCCGAAGTAGCCTGTACCGAGTCGGAGTACCAGGTGGATCTGATCCAGCCGACCGACCGGAATTTCTTTGAAGTGCTTCATCAGAAGCTGAAGTGGGGCGACCGCTGGCACAGGCGCTGACCGCTGTTCGCTTTTCAGGGTTGCCGTTAGCAGCGGGCTGCGGCCTCAGCTTCCCGACAGATTGAACTTCGCCAGGAGCTCCTGCTCGGATTCCGCCATGCGTGCCAGAGCCGAAGCCGTTTCGGTTACCTCCAGCAGTTGTGCGGTCATTTCCTTGGTGGACGCGGTCACCTGCTGCACTGCCGCCGCGTTTTCCTCGCTGATGGCGGCCACACTCTCCATGACACCGCCCACCTGATGAGAGAACGACTGCATCTCGGTCATTGCCTCGTTGATGGCTTTCAGGCGGGTGAGGTTGGCCTCGGCTGCCTCCCGGATCTCGCTAAGCACCTTCCCGGCCTGTTCGGCCAGCGTGGCCCCTTGGGCCACCTTATCAAGCCCCGAACCCATTACCTTCTGAACCTCCCGGACCTGCGACTGGACGCTGTCGACGAGGGTGGTTATCTCGCGTGTGGCCTGAGCTGTCCGTTCAGCGAGCGAGCGGATTTCGCCGGCAACGACCAGGAAGCCGGCGCCGTACTGGCCGGCATGGGCCGCTTCAATGGCCGCGTTGATGCCAAGGAGCTTGATCTGGTAAGCGATGCCGCCAATCAGCTTGATAATGATGTCGATCTTCTGCGAGTGCTCGCCCAGGCCCTGAACCGTCCGTGCCGTGTCAGACACGGAATCCTTGATCGCCTGCATGCTGGCCAGCGTTTTCTCTACCGCTTGCGCACCGGCCTGCGCGGCCCGCGCCGCGTTCTCGGCAGCAGCCGAGCCCTTGGTTGCCTCGCTGCTGACTTCATCAATGTTCCTGAGCAGGGCGCCGAGGGCCTCGTGCGTCTGGCTGACTTGCTCGTTTTGGGCAATTGTCCCCCGGGAGACCTGGTTCATGGCCGAGTTGATCTGGATAGTTGATTGGTTGACTCCGTTGATTGTTGCCGCCAGGCCCTGGCTCATGCCCATGAGTCGTTGGGCCTGCTCGGCGATGGCGAACACCAACCCGCGCAAACTGGTCGGTTCGCTGTTGAACGTCACGACCGGCACTCCGCTGGCCACCGCCCGGTTGATGTACGGGATGTAATCCTTGTGGAAGACCCCTGTTGCCAGACCGTCATATCTCTGAGCCACGACTGAGTCGAGAAGCGGTCCGTACACTTCGGCGCTGATGTCGCCGTTGGCGCGGTTCTCGGGCGGAACCAGCCAGTCCACAGTGACGTTGTAGGGACGCAGTTTTTCGGCCGCCGCCATGACGCCGTCACGAACCGTATCCCAGTACTTGGAGTCCTCGCGGCCGAGGACGGCCAGGCGCAAGGGCCGCGTGCTTTTCGAAGGAAGCGGGCTGCTGCGGCGGGCTGCCACCGCTTCCGTCTCGATGGTGCCCCGGTCGGGATGCCAGAACTGCTCGTAGTTCTGGCGGGTCACGATGTCCAGTTTCGTCAGGAGCCGAGGGGCAGGCGGCCGCCAGCCGGCCGCCAGATAGTTGTACAGGTGGATGACCGGCTCGTGGCCCTGGGCAAACGGATCCTGGCCGAGCGTGGCCGTAATGATCCCCTGCTGCACGTCCCGCATGGTTTCGTCGACCAGATCGTGACCCACAATCTTGATCTGGCCCTGGCGTCCCGACTCGATCACGGCCCGCGCCACGGCATGGGGAGTCGCTCCGGCGGTCACGTACAGGCCCTGGAGGTTGGGATACTCCTGTAGCAGCTTTTGGGTGGCCTCAAACGCAATGTCCGGGTTTTCGGTGGCTTGAATCGTGGTGACGATCTCAATCCCTGGATAACGTTCGTGGATCGCGCTGATAAAGCCCTTGCGCCGCACCCCGGGACCGGCAGCCGTGGGAATGCTGTTGACCACGGCCACCTTGCCTGCCCGGTTTAACGCTTCTCCCATGGCTTCCGCGCAGGCTCTTCCCTCAAGAAAGGAGTCGGCGCCGACATAGCAGAACCGGTGGCAGGGGATCTCGGTCACGGAGTTGAACTCGACCGCTGTTTCCTGCAGGCTGGCGACGATGGAATTCAACAAGCCGATGTAATCACGGGCCTCAGGATAGGCCGCCGGATCAAGCGGTTTCGAGCGGACTGCGAGCTGGGCCGTCAGGTTCCCTTGGGCCAGCTCCGTCATTGCTATCGTCAACGCCCGGCAGTCTTCCGTGACCAGTGAGCGGGCCAGATCATCGACCGGCGCAATGGGACGCGGGCTGGTGCCAGGCTTCACGCGTCGAGTCAGGGTCAAGGCCAGAAGCCAGACCAGCGCAAGAGCCGGGATCAGAATCCAAGAGTACGAGGGGACGTCAGGAGAGTCGCGAACAACGGATTCAGCGAAAAGCCAAACCGGCACGGATGACACCAAGACCAGGGCGAGAGCCGGGTAGAGGCAGGGCCGAATCCTGAAGCGCGATTGCCGCGGGTTCCTAAGCGATCCAGACCTCATATGATGTCTCCTCTCCCTCGAACGGGCCACTTCAGGGCGGTAGGATAATGGATATCCGGACAAGGGGCAAGAACGGATTTGGGACGGGGAATCGGGCGCGCTGTCCCTTCCGGGTTAGGAACAAAGCCGCAAGCGCCGCGTTTTTCAGCGGAGCCCGTCGGTTGATGGACAATCGGCCCTAGAATAGAAGGATGCCTGAGCGTCACGCTGTCAACGTCCAGATTCTGGAAAAACCGGCTCTACCCAAGCGGATCGGCTACGCCCTTATTGTGGTTGCTCTCGTCCTTCTGATGTTGCTCACCACATCGAATGTTCTCTATTCCCCTCTGGTCGCGATCTACAGTTACGGCCTGATCGTCGTCGGCATCGTCCTCGTGATCATAAACAAGGTTCTGGAAAGCCGGCTGCGGAAGCGACTCCGGTATTCGACGGTTTATTGTCTGAAATGCGGATGGTCGGGCAGCGGGGCGAGCTGGTTCAGGTCCGAATGCTGTCCGGAGTGCGATGCGGAGGAGGTGATTCTGCTGCAGGCAAGCGCAGGGGGGCGGGGCAAAATGCCGGCTTGAATCTCCGTGAATCGCATTTGTGCCCGCCGCACAGGCAGCCGGGAGGCGCCTGCGCTCCCGGCCTCTTCACTTCTGTTTCAGCTGTTCCTTCAGCACCTGTGGGAGTCGATAGATCATCCGGCAGTCCTCGCAGCGCAGGAGGACCAGTTTGGGGTCCTGCCCGAACTCCTTCTTGATTTCCTCCAGCCGGCCGGGATCGGTCTCATTGAAGTATGAAGCGAACGGATAATATCTCTTGAGCTTCCCATGACAGGGCTTGCCCTTCTCATCCTTCTCGTTGCACACAACCTGATTAGGCAGAAGGTCCTTTATCACAATGTTTGCCTCCAAAAGGTAAAAACTCGCTGATTATACCCGACCGGCCTCATCTGTAGGCCTGCTTTTTCAGGACGGCGAGCAGGCGGGGCAGGGGAAAAGTATTGACGACGTCCTCGGGCTCGAGCCAGCCTCGACGGGCAGTGTAGATGCCGTAAGTCATGAATCGAAGCATGGCGGCCGAATGGCTGTCGGTGTTGATGCTGATCAGGGCGCCCATCTCCTTGGCCAGCCGGAGGTGCGTGTCCTTCAGGTCCAGGCGATCCGGATACGAGTTCAGCTCGAGCATGACTTTGTTCCGGATGGCCGCCCCGAACACTTCCTTGATGTCAAAGGCGTAAGGTTCACGCCTGAGAAGGATTCGCCCGGTCGGATGAGCCAGGATGTTGACATGCGGGTTGTCCAGTGCCCGGCAGAGGCGGTCGGTCATCTTCTCGGGCGTCATTCCGAACTGAGAGTGCACCGAAGCGATGACCACATCCAGGGCTGCCAGCACTTCGTTGCTGAGGTCGAGCTTGCCTTCACTCAGAATGTCGACTTCCATGCCCTTCAGAATGCGAATCCGGGGGTTATCCTGGTTGAGCCGATCGATTTCCCGGCAGTGACGCAGAACCGCTTCCTCGTCCAATCCTCCAATCATGGACAAGGCTTTGCTGTGGTCGGTGATGGCGATGTATTCATAGCCCTGGTCCATGCCGGCCTGGGCCATCCTTTCGGCGGTATCGCGGCCGTCGGAAGCGGTGGTGTGCATGTGCAAATCGCCCCGAATGTCCGATTCCTCGATCAGCCGCGGGAGTGTTCCGCTTTCGGCCCGTTCGATTTCCCCCCGGTTTTCGCGCAGTTCCGGCGGGATGGGCTGCAGGCCTAGCATCCGATAGATCTGGTCTTCATCGTCTCCTGCCAGCTTCCGGCTGTCTTCGACCCTGAAAATGCCGTATTCGCTGACTTTGAGGCCTCTTCGCTTGGCACGCTCCTGAATGGCGACGTTATGGTCTTTCGAGCCGGTGAAGTATTGCAGCGCGGCCCCGAACGACTCTTCCTCGAGAACCCGGAGATCGGCCTGAACTCCTTTCCCCAAGAGGATCGAGGCCTTTGTCCCACCGCCCGCAAGGAAGCTTCTTACGCCCGGATACGACAGGAACCGGTCGATGGCCCTTTGCGGGTGTGAAGTGGCGACCAGGATGTCTATATCGCCGATGGTGTCCCGTCTGCGCCGGATGCTCCCTGCGGTATCTAGACGCCGAACTGTTGGATCCGCCTTCAGGTGGTCGAGCAGCGGGGCGGTTGCACTCAAGGCCTGATCAAGTCGAAGTCGGCCCTGAGTCCGGCGGTGGTCTTCTATGCTCTTGAGGATAGTCGCCTCGGTTTTCTCCCCGATGCCTGGGACTGCGCGCAGGCGGTGTTCGCGCGCCGCCGTCTCGAGCTGATCCAGGCTCGAAACGCCAAGCGTGGCCCAAATCAGGCCGATCCGCTTGGGTCCGAGTCCCTGGAGACCGAGCAGAGGAAGCGCGGAGGCCGGGATTTCGGCTCTTAACCGCTGGTGCTCTTCGCAGCGGCCGGTGGTCACCACTTCGCTGATCTTTCTGATTGTTCCCTCTCCGATCCCTGGAACCGCACGCACTTTTTCAGGATTCTCGACAACTGCGGCGGCGACATTGAAATCCAGAGAGCGCAGCGTCTCGGAGACCCTCCGAAAGGACCGGATGCGGAAAGGATTGTCCCCCTTGATTTCAAGAATGTCGGCCATCTCCTCAAACATGGCCGCCAGTTCGCGGTTCTCCATGAAACCATTGTAAGGGAAGACAGGAGGTGGGAGGGGGAACCCCGGGGGCGGGCTGGCGTCCGGAGGCGCACTCTATACGCATTTCGGAACCGCCTGACGGTAACCCCGCAGCCAACCGCGGCGGGGCTAGAACGCGTTACAGAGCCGCAAGCGCAGCGCTTGAAACCACGGGCGGAAAAGGGTAACGGGGTCCAGAAATATGTATAAAGTCCCCGACCGGGAGGCGCACCGTTTACTCTCGATTTACTTTCTGATCATGGCGCCTGGATAGCCGGCGCCCATCAGCTTGGCGTCTTCCCGAGCCAGGATGCGGACCAGCTCTTCGTGGAAGTAGTCGACGCTGCGCGCGATGCCGGGGTGGACGCGTTTCTCATACATCTCGCGGCTTCGGTCGATATCGCGTTTCAGCCGGATGTACAGGTCGCCGCTCTGGCGCCCGTTGTAGACCTCGTCTTCATTGTAGAGCTTGATCTCTGAAACCAGGAGACGCGCAAACCGTCGGGCTTCATTCCCGTACTTCTCCTGGTCTTCCGGGGACATCGACGGGACAGGTTCGGGCGGCGCCTCGGCCGCCGGTTCGGGCTGCGGCGGTGGTGGAGGTGGCGCAACTTCTCGCAGCGGTTCCAGCGCCGGCTCCTCAGCCTCTGCCACCGGTGTGGGAGCAGGCTTGGGTCCCTCTTTCATGCTCTCAGGGATTTCCCAGTCCTCGATGATCGGGATCTCGGCTGCCGCTGGGACTTCCGCGGGCGGGACTTCCTGCGGGGGCGGCTCGGGCGCCGCCGCGACGGGTTCAGCCAGGGCAGGAGCTGCGGCCGGCGGCGGCGCGGCCTCTGCTTCTGCCGGCTTAGCCTCGGCGGCTAACTGCTGAAGCGCATTGTTCTTTAAGATGAGGACAGCCAGATAGCTGAGGATTTCCAGGTAATCGATATCCAGGGAAGTGCCGGAGTCGGCGTAGAAAATGACCGGGACAAAGTCGTCAAAGACGAGTGGAATCGCCACGAAGGCGTGCGGCATCTCTCCAGCCGGGCCGAGCGAGGGCCGCGCTTCCGCCGGCGCTTGTTCCCGATAGATCAGCTGGCGCGAACGCGCCACGGTCATGATTGGGTCGGTCGGATCGTCGACCACGACGGACTCAAGAGCATCGGGCGAAAAACCGCGGCTGCGCCACGGAACATAGGATCCGTTTTTGCTGGCAAAGAGGATGGCCCGGTCCGCCTTCGACGATGCAAGTTCCAGGAAGGCGTCCAGGATATCCTCCTGGCTCGTCGCCGCCGCCAGCGTCCGGAAGACGCCCTTGAGGAGCACCGGATCGAGCCCCTGGAGGGGAGGTCGTTCGGAGACGACTGGTTCTGCCTCGACCCGCCCTAGGGTAACGTCCAGCTGTTCCAGTCGACCGTCCAGAGTCCGGGCCGCCTGGATCTGTGTGTCCAGATCTGTCGAGCTCCGCTGCAGCTGATCGAGCTGTGCCTGCAGGCCCCGGTAGTTCTGCTGGGCCTCATTCAGCGAATCCCGCAGGCCAGTCACCTGCTGCTGAACCTGGCTGAGAGAGTTGCTCAGCTCGTTGCGGATCTGACCGATAGAGTCTCGACACGCCTTCAGTTCTGAAACCATTCTTTCTTCGCCCGTTGCGGCCATCTGGTGTCTCCTTCTGAAACCTTCGCCAATATTAGAAGCTGCTTTCAGCCATGTCAATGACGGTCAATAACATCGCAAAATATCAGAGGTTCCGGGCCGAAGCTTGTGACGCGGCTCGCAGTCAGAGCAGTCGCCCAGGCCGCTAAAACGGAGCCAAGAACCGCTGCGCTTCCGGCTCCCTGTGGACCTACCGTCCCAATGCTGCCCGGATCTGCTCGAGATGGCTTTCTCCGTGAGCGCGGCAGCTTTCCAGGAGGTCCTCCAGGGTCAACTCTCCTCTTTCGGGATGAAACAGCCTCCGGGACCACGCCTCTTCGGGAAGGGAGCGCATGAGGACGGACCACCGGTGATGCACGCCGCGAATGATGTCGAGCGAGCTGCTTAGCGGCAAGGTCCGCGCATCCTCGAGCTTGGACCATTCATCCTGGTCGTAAGGCTTGACGGTCGGCCGGTCCTCCGTCAGGGTCAGCTTCATCCTGACATAGGCGTTTGTGTGCGCGTCAGCCAGGTGATGAACCAGCTGACGGACGGTCCACGATCCGTCACGGTACCTGCTTTCCAGCTCCTGTTCCCCCAAATCTCTGACCAGCTTTTCCAAATCGGCCGGCAAGCGCTCGATCTGGGAGATGCTGCTCTCCCTTTGCTTTCGGTCGAGCATGAGACCCCCTTCCTTTTGTCCAATTTGGGCTCGTACGTAAGCCAACGCTTTTCGATAACGGACCATCCGAGCCCTGTCCTCATCGGTGATCGGTTCTTTCAAACGGCTCTGATTCAGGTTGTCTTCGAGGTCCGCGATTTTGACTCTCAGCGCTACCGGGTTCACGACAGCGCGGCGCACAAAGTCCTCGTAATCCTCTCCCGGTCTTCTCGTCAAATGGTCAACCGCGTCCACAACATCTTCGGTAAAGCCTTCCCGCCTCAACCCTTCCAGAGTCCAATCCGAATCCTCCACGACGTCATGCAGAACCGCCACCACCCGTTCGGTCTCCGTGCTCATCTTCATCATCATTCGAAGCGGATGGAGGACGTAAGCTTCTCCGGCCTTGTCCTTGGCTCCAGCATGCGCTTGAACGGCAATGAAGATCGCCTTTTCCAAGGGGGTCATGGCATTCTCGGCGTGTTACGGTGTCGGTCCGATACCGGCTTCCTCCAGCAGAAGGGCCATTACCGCATAGCCGGCGGGACCTTCAGCCTGCAACGTGCCGTCGGGCGCGTACACCTTGAAATGCGGGACACTCTGGATCTCAAACTGGCGCGCGACCGGCGATTGCCAATCGATCCCGACATAACCGGGCCGGTTGATATCCACTTTGACGACGGTCAGATCGGGTCTTCTGCGGTCGAGCTCCTCGAGGAGCGGCGACACCGCGCGACAGGGCGGGCAATACTGGCTGTAGAAATCGAAGACCGTGGTCTGCCCTCTGACCATATGGTCCTTCACGTCGATCTCCTCGCCGTGACTGACACCGGCCGGCAACTGGTCCGAGGCGACGCCCGGCTCGACAACCTCCTCGGCGGAAGCGGCAGTTGTCGCTGAGGTTGATCCGGAGGTGGAGCTCCCAGCTTTGGATGTCGAGATACGAGCGGTCGTACGGACCTGCGGTTTGGGGAGCAGAATGGTTGAGCCGACCGGGACCTTCTGGAAGAACGACAACTTGCCCAGACCCGGATCGTCCAGCTTAAGCCCGCGACTCTCGACGTAGCGGAGAGCTTCCAGTAGACAGTCGGTCTTCTTGATGTCTTCGGCCAAGGTCACGCGCAGGACGGGTGGAGCGCTCTCGATGTCCGCCTGCAGCTTGTCCCGGACCGCCTGATATTTCGCGATTTCGGCTTTCACAAAATCGCGATCGTTCAGCTGAGAAATCGAATACTCGGGGAACTTGATTGAGGCAAAAAGAGTCGCGAAAGACAAAATCACGAGAATCCGGCGCATTTTAACCCTCGATTGACGCCTGACGGCAGACGATTTACGATTGAGGCCGATACTTTGCGCCTCCGTCGAGGTGAAAATAGCGCGACGAGCGTGAATCGTCAATCGGCAAGCGGTAAAGATTAACTGACAAGCGAACGGGGTCTCTTATGAAAAGGCGTGAATTCATGGCAGCGTCAGGTGTGGCAGGCATCGGATCAATCTGCGCGAGTCTCGGGATGGCCGAGGCCCAAAAAGCGGACAGGCAGCTGCTCGAGCTGGTGGCGTATCACATGCTCCCAGGAAACAAGAAAAAACTGCTGAACGACTTCCTGGTGAATGCGCTGATTCCCGCTTGTAAGCGAGCCGGCATCGGACCAGTTGGTGTCTTTGAACCGGTTCACGGGGTGGACAGCCTCACTCTGTTCGTGCTTTTCCCGTTCGATTCGTTTGAGTCTTTCGCCGGCTCTTCGGCCAAGATCCAGGCGGATCCCGAGTTCCAGAGGGCGGCCGAGAGTCTTTACGCCCTGCCCCTGAACGACCCGCCCTACGTGCGGATGGAGAGTTCCCTGATGCTGGCCTTTGAGCAGATGCCCAGGCTGGAAGTCCCGTCACTCGCGGCGGAAAAGAAGTCGCGCATTTTCGAGATGCGCATTTACGAAAGCCACCATGGCAAGATGGCCAGGAAAAAGGTGGAGATGTTCAACAGAGGCGGCGAAATTGCCATCTTCCGCAAGACCGGCCTGCAGCCGGTATTCTTCGGTGAGACTCTCGTCGGTCCCCGCATGCCCAATCTCACTTACATGGTTGTGTTCCCCGACTGGGCGGCGCGTGACAAGGCCTGGGACACCTTCCGGAACGATCCGGACTGGAAGAAACTCAGCAGCGATCCTTATTACGCAGACACCGTCTCGAATATCACCGACCTGATCCTCAGGCCGACTGCATATTCGCAGGTCTAAGCGCAACACTGTTGACTTAACGTTTCCGCCTGCTCCGGAGCA
>JBHGBF010000160.1:0-13222 GCA_041946865.1 Acidobacteriota bacterium
GTCGGCCAGACGTTTACCACCCAGCGCCCCATGGTCGGCCCGGTGTTGAAATACTCCCCCTGGTAGTCACCGCCCTCCAAGAGCCGCCGCACCTGTCGGTGGCCCGCGCGCGCCCGCGCACGGATCACGCGTGGCCACCCGCTTTGGGGTTGAAGGTTGAAGTATCCCGTTTGTTTGCCCCCTTGGCAGCTCGACAAACAACGAATAAACTGCGCACGGATTTGAAAAGCGGGAAGATCAAAGGAGCTGGGTCATGACAACAGACATGGAGACTCGCTATCAGGAAAGACTCCGCCGTTATACCGCCGCGCTTCGCAACGAGAAGCCGGACTGTGTCCCGATCAGGCCCTTTGTCGCCGAGTTTACGGCACGGTATGCCGGGTTCACCTGCCAGGAGGTGACTCACGACTACGAAAAGGCTTTTCTGGCGGCCAGGAAATGTGCGAGCGAATTCGACTGGGATGCGGTCGTCTCGAACATGGTTTATGTGTGGACCGGTCTGACGGAGGCGATCGGGCTGAAGTACTACGCCGTACCCGGAATGCACATCCCGGCCGACACGGGATTTCAGTACCGCGAACCCGCCGAGGAAGACGCCTTCATGAAGGCCGACGAGTACGACCAGTTGATCGACGACCCGACCGGCTTCTTGTTCAACGTCTGGCTGCCCCGCGTCTCGAGCGATGTGGTTGCGTTCGGCAGCCCGAACACTTACCGAAACAACTTGTCGTTTCTCAAAGGCGGGATGGCCATGCTCGCCTACTTTAACGCCTTCGGCCGGCAGAATGCGCTTTTGCGGTCAGAGTCGGGAACGGTCTCCGCGATTGCCGGGATCCTCAAAGCGCCGTTTGACATCCTGGCCGACAAGCTGCGCGGCTATGTGGGCCTGACCATGGATATGATCACGCAGCCGAAGAAAGTCCTGGCGGCCTGTGAGGCCCTGGCGCCGCATCTGCTGCACGTGGCCATGACTTCGGCGGACCCTGAAAAGCAGGTCCCCATCGGCTTCTGGATGCATCGCGGTTGTGTGCCTTTTGTCTCTCCGGACCAGTTCCACTCCCACTACTGGTCCACCTTGAAGCCGATCATCGAGGAGCTATGGCGAAACGGCCGGCAGACGCTCTTCTATGCCGAAGGTAACTGGGACTACCACTTGGACAGCTTCGCTGAATTGCCGGACGGCAGCATCGTTTACCACGTCGATCAGGGTGACATCTTCCAGGCGCATCGCAAGCTCGGACACAAGTTCTGTCTGAGCGGCGGAATCCCGAACTTCCTGTTGAGCTACGGGACACCGGACCAGGTGCGGGCGCACTGCAAGAAGGTCATCGAGGGAGTGGCTGCGGACGGCGGTTACATCATCGATGCCAACGCCATCATGCAAAATGACACCAAGGCCGAGAACCTGAGGGCGATGACCGAGGCAGCGCGCGAATACGGTGTGTATTCAGCATCTTCCTATCAGGCCGCGCCGCCCAAGCCGAGGATCGATCCCGCTGCAGCCGTCATTCCCTCACCCCAACCGGCAAATCCGCGCAACAGACCGGGAATCTGCATTCCCTGGGAGGAGAAGCGGGCTGAAATCCCGGAAATCAGCGGCGACCCGCGCCTGTTTCAGCAGATCTGGGAGAACATCGACGGGCTTGGGAATATGTACATCTGGCAGTGCCTGCTGTCTTTCTGACGCGCGCCTGAGGCATTCGAAGAAGAAAACGCGCGAGAACCGGCGGGGAATCGCGGGACGGTCGCTTTGCAGGCTCCCCGCGGTCTGAATTACTCTCCCGTCTTCACGCCCATCTCGCTCAAGAGGTGTGGCGCGCCGCCGAGCTTGAGCGTCACCCACAAGACATAGCGAATATCGACGGCAATCGACCGGCTGTAGGCCGGGCTCCAGCCATAGTCATTGATGGTGGCTTCCCAGACGCGGTCGAAGTTGACCCCGACCAGTTCCCCGCGCGCATTGAAAACGGGGCTTCCGGAGTTTCCGCCGGTCGTATCGGCGTCGTACAGGATCGCGACCGGAACATCTGCCAGCTGGGGAGGCGCGAAAGGCCCGAAGTCCTTCTTCCGGTGCAGCTCGATCAGGCTCTGAGGAGCAATGAACGGCTCTTCCCCGGTGTGCTTTTCAACGACGCCGGAAAGAGTCGTGATCGGCTGCATGAAGACCGCGTCCCGGGGCTCGTACCCCTTTATGCGGCCGTGAGTCAGCCTCAGGGTGCCGTTGGCATCGGGAACAAATTCGCCGCCCAGAAACTCTCTCTTCACATCGAGGTAAAGCGAGTACAGCCGGTTCAGATCGCCCTCGCGCCGCTTTTCGCGCTCCTTCATCGCCCGGATGTCCGGGTAGAGGGCGACCGCCAGGCGGACAAACGGATCATCTTCCCGCGCGATCGCGTCCGGCTTGCTTTCGAGCAATTCCCGCAGATACTTCTCGTCGTGAATCCGCGTGGCCCGGTAGGCCTCGTCGAGGAACCGGGTGGCGGCCGCAGCCGGTTCTCCATCCCCGAGAACCTGATCGACCGCCGAGATGCGGCCGGCAGCCGGGAGTTTTGCCGCCCGGAGGAGCAGGTTCTCGAGAATTGCCTGATCGACCGGCCGGTGAAAATTGCGAAGCGAAAGAAGCAAACGAGTGCTCGTCTGCTTCCAGTTCCGCTCCATATAGCTCGATTCACGCTCCACGTCCGGCTTCTGCCGCTCCACGGCCGCCTCATACGCAGTAAACGCGACGCGGACGGCATCCGGGCTGCGTGTGAGGAACTGGAGGAGAAACTCTCGTGACGACGCAGATTCCATCTCGGCGTAGACTCGGGCGATCTCTTCCAGGACCGTCCCGTATCTCGCTTTTCGTTCCGGATCGGCCTGAATAAAGTCGGCAAGCTCCTTCTCCTCCCGCCGCCTGGTCTCCGGCAATTCGGTCCGGCGGATGCCGACGAGCTTTCCCTGGTTGTTCTTGAAGGTGTTGCTCAGACTCTTGATGCGCGGCGCCAGCTTCAGCGCCGCCTCCGGGTCGGCCTTTCCGGCCGCTTCCATCCGCGCAATCTGCCAGCCGTACCATTCGACTGTCCATGGCATTCGGACCCGGTACTCGTAATCCAGGTAACTGCCCGTACGGTGGCGGAAGGTGCGGCCAGGATAGCCGAGCAGAAATACCATGTCTCCCGCTGCGACGCCTGCGGGGGCCACTTTCAGGAACCGTCGTGGATGATAGGGAACATTGGCAGGTGAGTATTCCGCCGGCGTCTGGTCCGGTGCGACATAAGCACGGAAGAACGAGAAATCACCCGTATGGCGCGGCCAGTTCCAATTGTCAGTTTCCCCTCCGTACTCGCCGATGCTCCGCGGCGGCGCGAACACCAGGCGGACGTCTTTCAGGTAGGTGTAGACGAACAGCACGTAGGACTTGCCGATAAACATCTCGGCCACTTCAGCCCGTTTACCCGGATTCCCGGCCTCGGTCTTCAGGACTATCTCCTTAGTCCGCTTCTCAATCGCCTTGGCGCGGGCGGATGGGTCCATGCCGGGCCGGACCACAGCGAGAACTTCCGAGGAGACGTCCCGGTAGGATTCCGTAATCCGTACCGTCTGACCCTTTGCCGGGATTTCCTCGGCGCGGCTTCCGGCCAGGAAGCCGCTTTCGACATAGTTGTTCTCGGCCGTGCTGGCCTCTTGAATGGCGCCGAAAGCACAATGATGGTTGGTCAGGATCAGGCCTTCAGGCGACACAAAGGACCCGGTGCAGCCGCCGATGTTGCAGATCCCGTCGACCAGGCTTACACCCTTCGGGTTGTAGATGACCTCGACGGGAATCTCCAGGCCCTTGTCCGGCAGATTGAGCCGATGGATTTCGCTCATCGGCCACATCCCTTCGCCGGCGACGAGAAAGGAGGGAAGGAGCAGGGTGAAAAGAGTGAAGAGAACGAAAAGAACGAAGTAAAACGGAGTCAAATGTTTCATAACCGGCAGCCTCCATCTCCTCTCGCAGCGTCCGCGGTCGTTACTTCACCGCCGCTCTGGTCGCAAACGGCGGCAACTCGCCCAGGTGGACTCGATACACTCGCTTGTGCGTCTCTTTGAGCGCGTCAATCAGCTCGGGATACGGGCGGTCGGTCACGTCGACGAGGCCGATATTGTAGTTTTCGCCGTCGAAGCGCCCGGTGCACGGCTGGTCGGCCCACTGGAACCAATGGGTGCCGATCATCTCGGGCATGGCGAAGGCCTGTTCCACATAATATCGATAGGCGACGCCGCGCTCCCTGTGATCGCGAACCTGGACCAGACTCGCGGCCAGTCCTCGCGCCGGCGTCCCGAAATGAAATTCACCGATAATGATCGGCTTCCCCGTCAGGGTGGCGATCCGGCTCACCCGCTCGGCTGAGACCTGATAATCGTAGATATTGACGCTGTAAACGTCGAAGGCGCGCGACGCGGCGATCTCTGCTTCCGTCGGGCGCCCGCCACTTCTCATCCCCAGGTTCAGATGGTTCGGGTCGTACTTCTTCACCGCCCGGCTTGTCAGCTGGATGTACCTGTCAAAGGCCCGGGCGATAAACTCCTTGCGCCGTTCCGGAGTGTCACCCACCGCGAGCCATTTCTTGAGCTCGGCCTTGGTCGCAGTATCCGGTCCTGCCAGAATCAAGTCGACGGTCTGCAGTTCCTTCTGCGGGAACGGCGGTTCGTTGGCGAGAAAGTAGCCGAGAAGCCACGGATCGTCTTTGCGGCTCTCACACTGCTCCCGGGCGCGGCGATCCGTCTGGGCTGCAAAGGCCTCCGAGTAGACATCGGGAAGGCCGAGGTAATTGACCTCGGTCTGCCAGCCGGCCAGCGGAATCGCGTACGGCTTCCGGCGGGCATCCCACAGCCTGGAGTCGCTCCAGTTAGCCACGGTGTTCAGGCCCCAGGCGTCCATGCGCCGGAAGGTGAGGTCGATCCATCCTTCGATCCAGTCTTCACCAAAGCGCCTGAACAGGTTCCAGGTGAAAAACGAGACACCCGGCTCGCGTCCCCTTCGGCTTTGAGCCGGAAGGAGATTCGCGGGCGGCAGGCCCTCAAAAAAGCTTTCGCGCCCCTGGGTGCGGGTCGCCATCGCCGGCTGGATGACGTCACTGCCCAGAGACAGGAACAGATGGCCGTCGGGATCGACAAACCACCATTTGCCATTGATCTTCTCGACTCGAAAGAACCCGGTGGCGCGCGCCTGGGTGTCTCTGAAGCCGCCGTAAGCGCAATAGCCGAAATCACCGGCAGCCAGCGATCTTTCCTCTTCGCGCCAGGCCGTCTTGAGTTGTTCCAGGGATTCGGCTCTGCCGGACCAGGTGTCATGTTTGAACTGTCCGAACTGGTCAACCAGCGGCAAACCTTCGAGAATCGCGTCTCCAGGAGACTGTTTGACCAGCTCCACTCGTCGAATCTCGAGTCGCGGTGAACCGGCCGGGTGCTCCATCTCGAACTCAATCTCGCGGACGTCGGTCAGAGGGACAAACGGACCCCACAGACCCAGAAAATATCCGGGCAGAGACCGATTGCCGACGGCGGCCATGTCGTTTCCCGTCTTCGGCGGTTCAGACAGGACTGAGACCGGAATCGCAGCACGGATCCAGAGCTTCGGGTATGGTTGGAAAAGGACGCGACTGAAGCGAGGCGTGTCTGCCTTTTCGCCCGTATGGATTCTGATGCTGAAGCGCTGCGAGGAAGAGGCGCGCAGTTCCAGCACCAGAGCTTCGTAGCCTGACCAGTCCCTGGGGAAGTCGCTCCTGAGGTCTGTAAGGCTGATCCGAGCGCCGGACCGATCGAGCGACGAATCAAAAACAACCGTCTGGGGCAGGACAGGGGCCGCGACCGGAGCGGGCCCGCGCAGTCCGCGCGCCGCGCTCGCGGCGCTTTCAAAGTCAGCAAGAAAAGCCCCCGACGCCAACGCCAGGGTGAGAAGGATACTGAATTTCGGCAATCTTCTTCGCGATTCTTTTCGCAAGTTTCACCTCCGCTTCAGGCCCGGATGCGGGAATGATAGATGACGGGATGAGTTGGTGACAAGGCAAGCCGCTGGATTACACACGCGAATGTCACCTATGATAAGGGCCACTCCTATGTACTTCCTCCTCCTGCTCGTGGTCGCGATCGTGCTGCTGATCCTCGCCACCAACCGGCTCAACCTCCATCCTTTCCTGGCGCTCCTGTTCGTGGCCATCGGCTACGGGCTGCTAGCCGGCATGCCGCTCGCGCTCGTGGCGTCCTCGCTGAGCGAAGGCTTCGGCAGCACTGTGGGGCGAATCGGCATCCTGATCGTAGCCGGAACGATTATCGGCACGTTTCTGGAGCGCAGCGGCGGGGCCTTCGCACTGGCCGAACGGATGATCCGCGCCATCGGAGAGTGCCGTGTGCCGTTGGCGATGGCCTTGATTGGCTGGCTGGTTTCGATCCCGGTCTTCGCGGATTCCGGTTTTGTCATCCTGGCGCCGCTTAACCGGGCTCTGTCCAGGCGTGCCGGGCTGTCTCTGGCTTCGACGGCTATAGCACTTTGTCTCGGCTTGATGGCAACCCATTGCCTGGTCCCTCCGACTCCCGGACCGGTGGCGGGCGCGGCGATCCTTAAAGCCGATCTTGGTCTGGTCATCCTCGCGGGGCTTCCTGTCAGCTTGTTTACCGCGCTGGTGGCCTGGCTTTGGGCCACGAGGGTGGCCGCCCGGGTTTACATCGACCCGCTTTGCAGCACTACCGAGCGAGAGCTCGGCGACGGAGCCGGTCAAGCGCCTCATCCGCTGCGGGCGATCCTGCCTATTCTTGCGCCGATTCTGCTGATCGTGTTGAAGTCGGTGGCGCAGCTGCCCAGCGCCCCTATCGGCCACGGTTTTGTTCAGCGCCTGTTCATGTTCATCGGCGAGCCGGCTATTGCGCTTCTGGTGGGAGTGCTGCTGGCTTTCCTGCTGCCCCGACGGCTCACGGCTGAAATGGTTTCGCCTTCAGGTTGGGTAGGAAAAGGCATGGTGAATGCCGCTATCATTATCTTGATTACGGGGGCGGGCGGGAGTTTCGGGAAGGTCCTGGAGAGCTCGGGGATCGGGGAGATTATCGGAGCGCGGCTGGCAGATGCGCATCTAGGCATCTGGTTGCCCTTCCTGCTGGCTGCCGCGCTCAAGACGGCGCAGGGATCCTCCACGGTCGCCATTATCACGACGGCCTCACTGCTCAGCCCGCTCATGGCTTCGCTCGGATTCGACGGGGCCCTGGCCAGGACGTTTGTTGTCCTTACGATCGGCGCCGGCTCGATGGTGGCCTCCCATGTCAACGACAGTTATTTCTGGGTTGTGACTCAGATGTCCGACATGGACGTGCCGACCGGTTACAGGCTGCACACGTTCGGCTCTGTGGTCATAGGGACCGCCACCGGTCTGCTGATATGGGTCATGAGCTTTTTTGCGTTTTAGGAGACGAACATGGCGTTTTCGGCCGAAGTAAGCAGGATCTTGTCGAGCGATTCTGAACAAATCTATGACCTCCGTAGCCATGCCCTGGGTCCGCAGGGCCGGCTCCCGTTGACGGAGCAGATGCTGATCGAGTCGCCGAGCGGTGACGTTTTCGGCTGGAGTCAGAATGTGGGAATGGGCTGGGATCCGAGCAGGCTCGAAGGGAAACAGATTCTCCTGCTCGGCACCCAGGGCGGGATCAGAGAACCGGACGGGAGGCCCGTTGCCCTGGGCTATCATACCGGCCACTACGAGATCGGAATGCTGATGGAAGAGGCGGCCCTCGAGCTCCGGGAGTCCGGCTGCATTCCCTTTGCCGGCTTTTGCTCCGATCCTTGCGACGGGCGCACCCAGGGGACGCCGGGGATGATGGACAGCCTGGCCTACCGAAACGACGCCGCCACCGTCCTTCGCCGCCTGATACGCAGCCTGCCTACTCGGACTGCGGTACTGGGGGCGGCGAGCTGCGACAAGGGCTTGCCGGCCATGATGATGGCGCTGGCCTCGATGCGGGATCTTCCCTGCCTGCTCATGCCGGGAGGTGTGACCCTGCCGCCGACCAGCGGTGAGGACCTGGGTAAGATCCAGTCAATCGGCGCCCGATTCGCGCACGGGGAGATTTCTTTGGACTACGCCCGGGAAATGGGCTGCCGGACATGCGCCTCCCCGGGCGGCGGCTGCCAGTTTCTGGGCACGGCCGCCACCAGCCAGGTAGTGGCCGAAGCGCTCGGGCTGGCCTTGCCTCATTCCGCCCTGGCCCCCTCCGGACAGGCCATCTGGCGGGATATGGCCCGGCGCTCGGCAAGGGCCGTCCTTCACCTTCACGCCCGGGGAATGACGACCAAAGTCATCGTCACCGACGCCGCGATCCGTAACGCCATGGCAGTCCATGCCGCCTTCGGAGGATCGACGAACCTTCTTCTGCACATCCCCGCAATTGCCTATTCGGCCGGCCTCCGGCGGCCGAGCGTCGAGGACTGGACCCGGATCAACCGGCAGGCGCCGCGACTGGTGGACGTCCTGCCCAACGGACCGGTCGGGCATCCGACCGTGCGCGTCTTCCTGGCGGGTGGTGTCCCGGAGGTCATGCTGCATCTGCGTGATCTGGGACTCCTGGAGCTTGACGCCATAACCGCCGCCGGCGAGCCGGTCGGAAAAGTGCTGGAATGGTGGGAATCGTCCGACCGGCGTTCCCGGCTGCAAGCCAGGCTTCTCGAATCCGACGGAGTCGACCCAGGCGACGTCATTATGTCTCCAGAGCGGGCCCGGGAGCGGGGACTGACCAGCACCGTCACTTTCCCGACAGGAAATCTGGCGCCTGAAGGCTCGGTGGTCAAGAGCACGGCTATCGACCCGTCCGTCATCGATGCCGACGGGGTTTACCGAAAGACCGGGCCGGCACGCGTCTTTTTGACGGAAAAAGACGCGGTCCGGGCCATCAAGGACAACGCTATACGGGCGGGTGACGTTCTCCTGTTGATTTGTGCCGGTCCAAGAGGCAGCGGCATGGAGGAGATCCTGCAAGTCACCGGCGCTCTCAAGCACCTCTCCTTCGGCAAGCACGTCGCCGTCGTGACTGACGCCCGGTTCAGCGGTGTTAGCACCGGCGCATGCATCGGGCATGTGGGTCCGGAGGCACTCGGCGGAGGCCCTATCGGCAAGGTCCGCAGCGGAGACGTGATTCGCATTGAGATCGATACAAAACGGCCGGCAGGCCGGCTGGATCTCGTCGGCGAGGCATCAACTCCGGCCGACCGTTTCAGCCCTGAGCTCGGCGACCAGATCCTGAACCGACGCCCCAGCCGGCCGGACCTTTCGCCCAGGACGGACCTGCCCGACGATACCCGTTTGTGGGCTGCCCTCCAGGCTGTCGGCGGCGGAACCTGGGGCGGCTGCGTCTACGACGTGGATAAGATTATTCAGTTGCTGGAGCGCGCCAAATGACCACGGAGCCCGCTTGGAAAAGGAAGAGGCGTATGCGAATCTATCGGACAGCTGACGGCGTTGTCCTGGAGCAGGACCTGGAATACCGGCTTCTCCGCGCCCTCTCCTGGGACAGCTTATTTCAACAAGACGATCTCAACGCCTATCTGGAAGAACAGCCTTTTTTCCCCCTCGATTCCTTCAGCCTCGAGCACCTTCTTCCCCCCCTCGATCGCCAGGAGGTCTGGGCGGCGGGGGTCACCTACTTCCGCAGCCGTACCGCGCGGATGGAGGAATCAAGCCAGGCCGGAGGACAGGGTTTTTATGACCGCGTCTACGAGGCCGAGCGCCCGGAACTCTTCTTCAAGTCCACCGCGCATCGCACCGTGACTCATCACCAGGCCGTCGCCGTGCGGCTGGACTCCTGCTGGACGGTCCCCGAGCCCGAGCTCGCCCTTGCAATCAGCGCCAAGGGCCGAATCTTCGGCTACACGGTCGGGAATGACATGAGCGCAAGGGACATCGAAGGCGCTAACCCGCTGTATCTCCCTCAGGCAAAAGTCTATGATCGGTCGTGTAGCCTCGGTCCAGGCTTGCTGGTCCAGAAGGAGCCGTTGTCGCGCGACACCGAAATCCGGCTGGCCATCGGGCGGCAGAAGCGGGAAGTTTTCTCCGGTTGTACCCGGCTCAGCGAGATGAGACGGAGGCCGGAGGAACTGGTTGAGTATCTATTTCGTCAGAACAGCTTTCCGCACGGATGTTTTCTGCTGACCGGCACCGGAATCGTTCCTCCGAGCGACTTGACGCTTCGTTCCGGGGATGAAATTTCGATTTCCATCCATCCGATCGGTACTCTGATCAACATCGTGGAGTAACAAAGCGCAATGACAATCAGACTGCATGGTCGGAACCTCGTAGGCCGGGCGCTCTCGAGCCAGGGAGACAAGGTGTTCCGGGCCGTCAACCCGGCCACGGAGCACGAGCTGGAGCCCGACTTCCATGAGGCGACTCCGGATGAGATCGATACGGCCCTGACGCTGGCCGCCGATGCCTTTCGGGCCAACCGGAAACTGGGGCCGGAAACGCGCGCAGGGCTGCTGGAAGCCATCGCACAAGAGATCGAGTCGCTGGGAGACCGGCTGGTCGAGCGGGTCTCGTCTGAGACAGGCCTGCCTGAAAACCGGATCAGAAGCGAGCGGCAGAGAACGGTCAACCAACTCCGCATGTTCGCGCAACTGGTCGTGGAAGGCTCCTGGGTCGATGCCCGCATCGACCGGGGCCGGCCCGACCGGCAGCCGGTCCCCAAGCCTGACCTCCGGCGCATGCTCACGGGGCTCGGCCCGGTGGTTGTCTTCGGCGCCAGCAATTTCCCGCTCGCGTTTTCCGTGGCCGGAGGCGACACAGCGTCTGCCTTCGCAGCCGGATGCCCGGTTGTCGTGAAAGCCCACCCCTCGCATCCCGGGACTTCGGAGCTGGTAGGAATGGCCATACGCGAGGCGGTGGCTCGCAGTCACCTCCACCTGGGTACCTTTTCCCTGCTCCACGGCAAGGACCACACCGTCGGCATTCGGCTCGTCGCTCATCCGGCGGCATGTGCGGTCGGCTTTACGGGCTCCTACCGGGCCGGGAAAGCGATCTTCGACGCCGCTTCGTCCCGGCCCGATCCAATCCCGGTGTACGCGGAGATGGGGAGCGTGAATCCGGTCTTCCTGCTCCCTGGCGCCCTTTCTCAGCGCTCGGTTCAGATTGCCGAAGGCCTGGCCCAGTCCGTCTGTCTCGGTGTCGGACAGTTCTGCACCAATCCCGGCCTGGTTTTCGCTATCCGATCTTCCGCTTTGGATCATTTCACCGAGGAGACCGGGCGTCGCATCGAGGAAACGCCCGCCGGAATGATGCTCAACCAGGCCATCCGAGACGCCTACGAGCGCGGCGTCGAGCAGCTTCGGGGAGCCCCGCGCGTCAGAATCTCCGCCCAGGTCCGGGCCGACCCGTCGCACTCCGGGATCCGGGCAGGATCGGTTTTGGCCGTCACGGATGACGATACCTTCCTCGACAATCCCTGGCTTGCTGAAGAGGTCTTTGGGCCCTGTACCCTGTTGGTCGCTTGCCAGACGGCGGAACGAATGGAGGACATCGCCGCTGTTTTACGAGGAAACCTCACCGCCACGATCCACGGGACAGAGGAAGATCTGGCCGAACACCGAGGACTCCTGCATCTTTTGGAAGAGAAGGCCGGCCGGCTGATCTTCAATGGCTTCCCTACCGGTGTCGAGGTTTGCCCGGCCATGCACCATGGAGGGCCCTTCCCGGCCACCACCGATCCGAAGTTTACGTCCGTGGGGACAGCTGCGATCTACCGTTTCGCCCGGCCGGTCTGCTACCAGAATTTTCCCCAGTGGGCCTTGCCTGAGGAGCTACAGGACGGAAACCCGCGACGGATCTGGCGGCAGGTCGACGGGCGGCTTACCAAGGAGCCACTGGACCAGTAGAATATCTGGAAGGAGAAAACTATGAAGCTGAGCTCGATCCTGATCCTGCTTTCCATGCTGATTACGGGACTTGCTTTGTCACAGCAGCCACAACCTGCAAATCAACTCCGAGTCTTGGTTTTTGGCGCTCATCCGGACGATCCGGAAAAAGCGGGCGGGACCATGGCTAAATACATCCAGCAGGGCCACAAGGTCATGTTGGTCTCTCTGACCAATGGCGACGCCGGGCATTTCGAGATGGGAGGCGGCCCCTTGGCGCAACGGCGCCACAAGGAAGCCCAGTGTGCCGGCAAGGCCATCGGCGCTGAATATGTGGTCATGGGCAACCACGATGGCGAGTTAATGCCGACCCTGGAGAACCGCTGGAAAGTTATCCGCATCATCCGCGAGTTCAAGCCGGACCTGGTGTTTACTCCACGTCCGGACGATTACCATCCCGACCACCGGAATACGGCGCTGCTGGTGCGCGATGCCGCTTACATGGTCACCGTGCCGAACGTCGTAGCCGAAACGCCTCATCTCCGCACCAACCCGATCTTCATCTACGTCTCCGACCGGTTCACCAGGCCCACGCCTTTCAGGCCGGACATTGTCGTCGGTATTGACGACGTGATCGAAAAGAAGATCGACATGTACCACTGCCATGAATCGCAGATGTACGAGTGGCTGCCGTACAACCGCAATGAGCTGGACAAAGTCCCGAAGACGGGACGGCGGGAGTGGCTGGGAGAGCAACTCAAACCCCAGAACAAGCGGGAGGCCGACAAATACAGGGAAAAACTGATCGAGCTCTACGGACAGGACAAAGGTTCGAAGATCGTCTATGCGGAGGCGTTCGAGGTCTCCGAATATGGTTCACCGCTGAGAAAAGAAGACGTGAAGAAGTATTTCCCGTTCTTTTAGGCCAAGGGGGCGGGTGAACGAAGTACGACGTCGTGAACGAGGCGGACGGGGTGTTCCACCTCGTTTATTTCGTCTGCAAGACCTTCTCCTCTTCGGCTGCTTGCATCTCGTCCTCCTCGAATGTCCAGAGGTCGTCTTTGCCGAATTCCGGGCAACATGAGCTTCGGCCCTGATAACAATCTTCGCAAATCCACTGATCCGCGAACTGCAGGGCTTCCGGACACCCGCAGATCTCGCACGACTGGCTCGATTCGGATTTCTTAATGCTCATACTTACAGGGATGGGGCGACAGGGGGCGGAGTTTCGGCCCATACTGGTCCCAGTCCATAAATTCGATGGTGTATCGCGGCAGGTGGATTTCCACGCCCCAGGAAGGGGCTCGTGATAGAGGCGGCCGAACCCCTGCGGCCGCTGAAGCACCGAATCCAGCAGCGGGCACGATTTGT